>JAYUEB010000329.1:0-15930 GCA_043739525.1 Bdellovibrionales bacterium | reverse complement strand
ATACGAGGAAATAATTGGACTGGCGAAAAACTTTGCAAAGCCAATGATTCTTGCTGGACATCAGGCGAGCTCACTGACTCGGCTTTTTTTGGGTAGCACGGTTGAGAGAATCGCACTTTGTTCACCATTTCCGGTTTGGATTCATAGAAGCTCTCAAGTCAGTTTACCTAAAAAAATTCTTGTTCCTTGTGATCTGACTGAAGAGTCGGCTGTAACTATCGCAAAGGCTGATCTTTTTAAAATTGCCTTTAAAGCAAAGCTTGAAATATTTCATGTTATGCAAGAGCCGACTCCAATCTTAGATTATCAGGCCTATTCTGAAATTTACCAAGAAATACAAAAGTCAGACGATAGACGATTAAAATCTTTTAAGAAAAAACATCCGCTTCTTAAGACGGTAAGAGCAAAGGGTGGTGTCATCGGCAAAATTCAAGAGCGGGCTAAAGCTTTTGATGTTTTAGCTTTGTCTCCGCGAAATCACAAAAATTCTGTCGCTCTCTTTGGCAGTGTGACGGCCAAGCTCATTCGTTCTGGAGACACACCAATTCTTGTTTTGCCTTAACCAATAATTGTTGAGAAGGGACCATATCATGGCTTTCGAAATTCAGTTTTTAGGTGGCACAGGAACGGTCACGGGCTCTAAATATCTCCTTACGTGCAATAATAAAAAAATTCTTGTCGATTGCGGTCTTTTTCAAGGCCTTAAATCTTTAAGACTTAAAAACTGGGATCGACTTCCGATCGACCCTTCGCAAATTGATTCTATTATTTTAACTCATGCTCACATCGATCATTCGGGATATATACCCAGACTGATAAAAGAAGGCTTTCGTGGAAAGATTTATTCTACAGCGGCCACAATGGATATTTGTAAGCTCCTTCTGCCAGACTGCGGCTATTTACAAGAAGAAGAGGCGGCTTATCTCAACAAAGTAGGTCGAACAAAACATCGTCCGGCCCTGCCTCTTTTTACTTTAAAAGATGCCGAAGAATCTCTGAAGAGTTTTGAAGAGGTTCCGTTTAATGAAAAAAGAAGTATGAGTTCTGATCTGAGCTTTGAATTTAAATATGCTGGGCATATTCTTGGCGCGGCTTCAGTTATTGTTACGGCAAAGGGTGCAAGAATCGCATTTACAGGAGACATCGGCAGGCTAGAAGATAAAATATTTTATCCTCCTGCGGACCTGCCCCAAATTGACTATCTCGTAACAGAATCAACCTATGGCAACCGTCTTCATGAAGATAAAGATCCTATGGTGGATCTTGAAAAAATTGTGAATGAAACCTACAGACGCGAAGGTGTTATTGTTATTCCCGCGTTTGCAGTAGGTCGCGCTGAAAGTATCATGTTCTATTTGTCTTCTCTTAGAAGACAAAAGCGCATTCCAGAGATGCCGATGTTTTTAAATAGTCCTATGGCGACAGATTTTACTGCAATATTTCGAAAATATAAAACACTCCACAAGCTGACTGAAGAAGAGAGCTCTGAGATTGCTGGCATGTTTAAATTTGTTCGCACTGCCGATGAATCAAAGGCCTTGAATCTACGGAAGGGACCCATGCTGATCATTTCTGCGAGTGGGATGGTGACGGGGGGACGCGTTCTTCATCACATTAAGACTTTTGCACCATTTGCGCAAAATACGATTTTGCTCACTGGCTTTCAATCTGCAGGAACAAGGGGCGAGGCTCTTCAGCGAGGCGCTAAAGAAATCAAAATTCATGGCGAGTATGTGGCAATTAAGGCCCAAGTCAGTGTGCTGGATAATATTTCAGCTCACGCAGATTACAGAGAAATTATTCAGTGGTTTACACAGTCGAAGATTCAACCCAAAAAAGTTTTTGTCACACACGGGGAATCTTCAGCTGCTGATGAATTACGACGTCGTCTAGTTGAAAAATTTGGTTGGTTATGCTTCGTGCCCGAACAAGGTGAGAAAGTGAGCCTTGAATGAAAATAAAAGGTCATCCGTACTCTTGCGAAAAAACTTGTACGAATAGAGATTTTCAGGCTCCGACTCAGCTCATTGTTATAACAGGTGGGCCTGGCGCAGGTAAAACTGCAATACTAGAGGTTGTGCGAAAAGTACTATGTGAGCATGTTGCGATCTTACCTGAGGCCGCTTCCATTCTTTTCGGCGGCGGATTTTGGCGCTTAGATTCTGCCACGGCGAAAAAAGCCGAGCAGAGAGCGATTTACCATGTTCAAACTGAAATGCAAACGCTGGTCCTTAATGAAAAAAAGTGGGCAATAGGTTTGTGCGATCGTGGAAGCCTTGATGGTATGGCCTATTGGCCGGGAGAAGAGATAGGATTTTGCCGGGCACTAGGTACAAGCGTCGAAAAAGAATATGCCAAATATCATGCCGTTATTCATTTAAGTTCGCCAAGTTTGAAGAGTGGCTACAATCATCAAAATCCCTTTCGAATTGAGTCTGCTGAAGAGGCTCTCATAATCGATGAACAAATTCATGAGGTGTGGAAAAATCATCCAAACTATCACCGCATTAAGAGCACGGATGATTTTGGCGAAAAGCTTCATCGAGCAAGCTCACTGATTTATCAGTTTATTCCTCCTGCCTGCAGAAATAATTTTATTGGAGGTTCAAAATGACGTCGGCCGCAAAATACACAAGTTTGTCAGTGGCAATTGGCTTAATAAACTCTGGGGCAAGAGTCTTCGTTCATGGTGGCGCTGCAACACCTAATGCTCTACTGGGAGAATTAGTTTCACAGGCGGAGCGATTGACCAATGTGACTCTCGTTCATCTGCATACCGAAGGTCCAGCGAATTATGCAGATCAAAAGTATAAAAATCAATTTCGTGTTATTAATTTATTTGTCGGACAAAATATGCGAAGTAAAATGGATTTTGATAGAATTGACTATCTTCCGTGTTTTATGTCTGAGATTCCGGAGCTTTTTCGCTCTCAAAAATGTCAGTTGGATATTGCACTCCTTCACGTTTCTCCTCCCGATCGATTTGGCTATTGTAGCTTAGGTGTCAGTGTGGATGTCGCAAAGGCAGCCGCTCAATCGGCCAAACTTGTGATTGCTCAAGTCAATCCGAATATGCCTCGGATTCAAGGTGATGGTTTTTTACATATGAGCGCATTCGCAGCTATGGTAGAAGTTGATGAGCAACTTCCCGAAGCCAAACAAGGGCAAACTGAAGATCACGAAGTTGCAATTGCTAGACACATTTCAGGACTTATCGAAGATGGGTCCACTCTTCAAATGGGAATTGGCTCGATTCCAGATGCAGTGACTCGGCAATTAACCGGACACAGAAATCTCGGAATTCACACGGAGATGTGGTCCGATGGAACTTTGCAACTCATCGAGAGCGGTGTTGTCACAAACGCCCTCAAAAAGGTCCACCGCGGAAAAAGCGTGTCTAGTTTTTTACTTGGAAGTCGGAAACTCTATGACTTTGCAAATGATAATCCATCGATTTTGCAACTCGAAATCGACTACGTTAACAATCCTAATACGATTGCGCGGAACCCGAAAGTAATTGCCATCAATTCTGCTGTTGAAATTGATCTCACAGGCCAAGTGTGTGCGGACTCAGTCGGCCATAAAATTATCTCAGGCGTCGGTGGTCAGATTGATTTTTTAAGAGGTTCGGCTCTTTCAAAAGGTGGCAAGCCAATCATCGCAATCGGTAGCACGACCAAAGCGGGCAATTCAAAGATCGTCGCTGCGCTCAAGCCCGGTGCAGGCGTTGTATCGACTCGGTCTCATGTACACTATGTGGTTACCGAATTTGGTATCGCATATCTTTACGGAAAAACATTGGGAGAACGTGCTAGGGCCTTAATAAAAATTGCCCATCCCGATCATCGAGAGAGTCTGGAGAAATCCTTTGCTTCGTCACATCTTTGAACACGGAATCAATAAGTCAAAAATCAAAAGGAGATACTTTATGAAAATGAATGTTAAACAAAGTATGACTAATTACCCCGAAACCACATTGCACGATGAGCTGTTATCATATGCTTATCAACGAATGATTCGTGGCGGCTATCGGCACTTACCTGTAATTGACAAGAAAGCAAATCTCGTCGGAATTATTTCAGACCGAGACTTTCAACGAGCAATGTGTCCGGTATCTTATCTCGTCGAAGAGCCAATTAGCAAAAGTGACATGTTTCAAGAAGGTGCAAGAGTCTACGAGTACATGAGTTGGCCTGTGAGAACGCTCCCTCACACGTGCGATCTCATGGCGGCGATTACTTTGATGATCGAAGAAAAAATATCAGCCATAGTTATAACCGAAGCTGAAGAAATGATTGGAATTGTGACTCATGAGGATCTTCTCAAAGTACTCGCATCAATCCTAATGAAAACAGAACCCGAACATAGAAAAAAGTTTGAGTTAGTAAATACCTCACCATTGCACAAAGTTTCTGAATTTTTGGAGGGATGGAATTTAGACTCCTATCTTGTTTAAACTGGTCCCTTAGACTGTGCAAATCTATTTTGTCCGAATTTAATTCGGAAGGCGTTCAAAAAAAAGGGAGAAAGCATTAAGCATGATGGGGAGATTCTTGTTTTTGAAATTAGCTACAGGAATAAATTTGCACAGTCTGAGGGACCAGTTTATATCGGGTTTGAACTACAAGGAGTAAAAATATGAAAGCACATCACGAAAAAATTGGATATCTCGAAACAAATGAGAGTGTCCAACTTTTGCAAAAATGTAAGAGGGCCCACCTGGCATGCCAAGAAAATGGAGAAATCTATATTGTCCCAGTGGCGTATTTTTACGATGACAACTTTATCTATTGCCATTCACGACCAGGGAAAAAGATAGAAGTAATGCGTAAAAGCCCTAAGATTTGCCTACAGGTAGAAGAGGTCAAAGATATGTACAGCTGGAAGAGTGTGCTGGTGTGGGGTGAATTTGAGGAACTCACGGGAGACAAAGCTGTGGATATACTAAAATTGTTAGCAAAGAAAATGACTGAGAGCGAACCGGTGACATCTTTGGATAGTCAGCCTTTCATGAACTCAGAAACCTCTATCATTTTTAGAATGAAAATAAAGAAAATGACCGGTCGATATGAAGGAATTAATCAGCTGATTTAAAAGGGGCTATGTGACTACTTGAGAGCCCCCAGTTAGTTTTAAAATAATTAATCTCAATTGAAAAGTTCATATTTAAGAAAGAATTGTTTTGAAAGCTCGGTGATTTCATGGTCAGTGGCTTTATCCATTGGTTGTAACCCCAAAATAGATTTACCCAATCCCTTAGGATGATGAGTTTGTAAATAGGCTTGAAATTCGTTCTTGGCGAAACTTGGTCCTACTATGAGAACACCTTCTGAATTTTTAATTTTATCTTGAATATCGTGATAAAATTTTTTGAGCTGTTCTTTTTTCTCATTTTCAATATGGCTAGGGTTGTGATGACTTGTATGATGTACGTTTGGAAGGTGAAAAATATCAGGATCTTCCTTTTTTGCAAAATTAAATATTTTAGCTTCAGAGTGATCGATCCACAAGGTCGTATAGAACATATTGAGCTCCTTAAGTTTTAGAATTTGAATCTCGTACAGTTAATCTTTGAACCAGTTCAGCAATCGTCGCGAAGTTAAATATATCAGATAATGAACGATCTTTTTCGGCGTTATTTTCTAGCATGTGAGCCAAGTACCACAAAATATCGTCGGTCGTCACTATCCCGACGGGGTTGTCTGGCCCATTACGGATGACGACACATGAAATCTTATGGCCCAGCATTTTAAGAATGAGTTCGCGCAAACTAGAATCTTGCTCCACATAGATAACAGGACTACTGATGAGCGCACCTATTGGAGAGTCAGGTGTCTTGTCGGTAACGAGATCTCTCTGAGAGACAATTCCGACAATATCAGAAAACTCGTCAACGACGGGGAGATGCCTCAAGCTATTCTTCGACATGAGAGCCAAGGTCTCTCTAATGGTGGTTTCAGCTGAAATCTTAATTAGCTGCTTGGACATAATATCTTGAATGGTTTTCATTTATTCCCCGTGCATTGCTTCTTATTTATAAGGCCATAGTTTCGAGCCTAAATGCCTACATCAGAAAGCTTACTCGCCAATTCGCCTATCGTCTGAAGACGGGAAACATCCCAGAGTGAACGGTGATTCTCAGTCTCTTTATTTAGTAGCTCGGCAAGATGCCAAAGTAGATCATCAGTAGTAATGATTCCCACCGCGTCTTTTTGATCGTTACCAACAATGACACAAGAAATTTTGTCCTCTAGCATTTTAAAAATGACTTTTCTAATGGGAGTACTTTGCTCAATGTATTTGACAGGGGAATTCATAAAAAGCTTTATAGGTGCCGCACTCGCATCCATAATGGCTGGGAAGCTCATGTTTAAGTCTCGCTGAGAAACAATACCCACGATGTTGGAAAATTCATCGACAACGGGCATGTGCCGAATTCGACGTTCTGACATTAAGTTCATGGTCTCGAGTAAAGAGGTTTCGCCTGAAACCGTTATTAGCTTTTTAGACATAATATCTTGCGCGTGTAGATTCATAGATCCCCCGTATGTTGTCATCTTAGAGTGCAATATTGATGTCACTCTATAGAAGAGATGGGTAAAAATAAGGTGACTCTTTGACTCGATCGGGCTGTTACGATGACAAAATGGCCCAAAGGCTCTTCGAAAAAGTACTAGTTTTTCGTTGAAGTTGGGCCATAGCTATCAAAAACGATCTTGCCGTCTGCAAGTCGAATCTGGCGAGGCGCCATAGCCGCGTAATCGGGATCGTGTGTGACCAACAAAACCGTCGTTTTTTGAGTCAAATTAGTTTCTTTTAAAATATTCATAACGGTCTCGGCATTCGCAGTATCGAGAGAGCCAGTAGGTTCGTCCGCAAACAGATATTTTGGCTCCATGATAAGAGAGCGTGCGATCGCCAAACGTTGTTGCTCACCGCCGGAAAGTTGACGGGGATAGCGATTCATTTTTTCAAGCAAACCAAATTGCTCAAGCAGCATCTTGGCCCTTTCTAAGCGCACCTGTTCTTGCTTGTACTTTCTTGCAGGCATAAGAATATTTTGAATCGCGGTAAGTTCAGCTATGAGATAATTGAACTGAAAAATGAATCCCATATTCTGATTTCTAAATCTGTGAAGATCTTCGTCTGAAATTTTTGTGATGTCCTGACCCGAAATTTCAATATTTCCTTCAGTCGGATTATCAAGGCTGCTCAAAATGTAAAGCAAAGTACTTTTTCCGGCACCTGACCTTCCTGCGAGAGAAACAAATTCGCCGTCGGAGATTTCAAAAGAAATGTCAGTCAATACATGTATCGCGGGATCACCGAATTGTTTTCCAACATGTTTGGCAATGATACCCATTTCATCCTCCTTGTCTGATGATATCTATTGGCGTGAGTTTCCCCGCCGCCCGAGCCGGCAGGATACTTGCGATTGAGGCTGAGAGGAGCGCTAGTGCGAGACCTTGAATGTAGATTTTAGCGTTGATCGCAATGTGTAAATGGCCTTGAGGATTTGACGGCGTCGCCGTCATAAAGGAAATAGTTTGTAGCCAAAGACAGAAAAGATACCCAGCAATGAGTCCAAAAAAAGCGCCGCAAACTCCGACAATAAGTCCTTGGGAGAAAAAAAGTGTTATGATGTCAAAGGTATCATAGCCGAGAGCTCTTAGAATTGCGATGTCTTGTCGCTTTTGGTTCACTGTCATATTGAGAATATTATAAATTCCAAATCCGGCGACAATGAGAACTGTCATAACCATAGAAAGTCTCAACGCATTTTGTATCGCAAAGACCGATAAAATATTTAGGTTTTGATCGCCCCAACTTTCAACTCTCTCAGGACCGATTTGTGCCCAAGATCTTGCAAAAGTATCGGCTTGAGTATAGTCACTGAGCCTTACGCCGATTTCATTGATGTGGTTTGGAGTGAGATTTACTTTTTGAACATCCTCTAGGGCGCTGTAGGCTTGAAGATCTGCACCACGGCTGCCGGTCGAGTATCGACCAACAACCTTAAATGGCACGGGATGATTGGTGCCAACAGAAACCAAAAGAGTCTGATTGATCCCTACACCTAGTTTCTTCATTAGTTCGTCACCGAGAATAACTCGATTTCCTCCCACTTCAACGTCAGAGAATTTTCCTGCAATCATATAGTCTGCAACCGTCGTTACCTTTGAGTGTTGAGCCGGGTTGCATCCAATGAGATTTGCAGCAACCGAAATTTTTCCAGAAATAAAAAGTGCGGGAGCGGTAAGAGTTGGCGAGAAGGCTTCGACTCTCGAATCTGCACTCAAACGTTTGTACCAAGTTTGTGGGCTTTGTACTTCGAGGTAACCTTCAACGCCTGATGGCGGTGAGATCCAAAAGGCATGCGCATATTGATCGCCAAAAAAATCTTTATCTAAAGTGTGCTCGAAAAGGTAATCTTGGCGCGCTTCAATATGAACTTGCGCCGAATTGTTTACGAGTTGTTGAACGAGAAATCCTTGAAAGCCCATAAAAAAACCGGAAACTGCAACGTAAGCCATGGTTCCGAAGAAAACTCCTAAGAGAGTGAGAAGTGTCTGCCGTTTTCTTTCGAGTAAATAACGAATTGCAAGAAAGATCATGGGCCTACCTTTTTTCTAATGATAAGCTGATCATTTTCGTGAACATCTCCAGAAATGAGCTGGGCGCTCGCCTCGTCTGTTACTCCTAACTTCACATCTACGGATGTGGGGATCCCATTGGATCGCTTGACCCACACGTGGCCATTCTCATAAGCGGCAATTGGAATAATAAGAACATCATTAAGCTCTTGAATAACGATAGCGACGTCAGCGGTCATGTCTGGCAAAATTTCTGGCGGTAAGTCAGATACGTCAATTCTAGCGAGAAAGCTTCCGCTATAGGAGTAAATCGAGGCGACAGTACCTACAATTTTTTTTTGTCTGAGAGAATCGAAACTTAAGTAGGCCTTTTGACCCGGGCGAACTCGTAGAGCTCCTTGCTGGACAAGAGTGACGACCAAATATCGATTCTTAAGATCAGTAAGTACCATAATGGGAGTTTGAGAAAAGACATTTTCACCGACCTTAAATGGCACATAACTAATGACACCATCGAATGGTGCCGTATAGGTAATTTGGTCAATAGTTGCGAGCTTACCGCCTTTTTTTACTAAATCGCCTTCTCTTGCAAAAAGACTTCGTAAATTTTGGGTAATGCCGGGTTTAATAGAATAACTGTGTAAGGCTGTAACTGTGCCGATTCCATAAACTGCGTCAACCACGCGTCCTTTTTTTAATGGCTCAGTGAGACTTCCTTGCCTTCGTTCTAAAACTTTAAGTGTGAATAAAGTGAGACCAACACAGATAATAATTCCTAAAATGCTAACGAATGGATGTCGTCCTATCCATTTTGTAAATGATCGTAAAAACTCCATGTGCTTTTGTCCTCTTTTTGCTCAATCGAAAAGCCTACTTTTGGTCCACAAATCCAGATTGGAATATGACTATCAAAAACTTCACGTGCGACACTTCCGAAAAAGATGTGCTCCAATTTTCCGCTGTTTGAAGCCATCGCTATAAAAGTTGCAGACTTTTGTTTTGCAAAATCAATAATTGACCGAGCTATTCTCAAAGAGACTCCGACATTTTGACTGATATAAGTCACTTTCATGCCTAAAGCTTCGGCCTTAAGAATCCATTTTTGGGCTTCGGCCAACGAATCTTCTTCTTGCTTTGAAAAAAAACTTTCAGGAACTCCCATTAAACCGTCGGCAGCCAAGAGTGGCAAAGAGATGGCGTAATACAAAATAATTTCGGGATTTGAAGCCATCATTTGTTTCAAAAAGTAATCGTAGATAAATTCAGATCTTCTAGAGAAATCAGTTGCAAATATGACTCTGTTTTCAACCTTGTCATTTCTTTCGTCAGGTTTATGGGCCAGAAAATAAAGTGGACGATTTGCGTGAGCTAAGAGTTTTTCAGTAAAGCTACCAAAAACCAATTTACTAAAGTCATTTGCTTTTCGGGACGAAGCAATGATCATTTTGGCATTTGTTTCATCGGCGTACTGAATAAGAGCTTCTATTTTAGAGTCGATCAAAACTCCGCTGGATATAAGAATTTTGGATGGCAGTGCATTTTTAAAGTCGCTCTTTTCAAGAAAGGTTCTCATCTTACCTTGGGCTTCGCGCGCTTTTTCCTTTAAATCTTCAGAGTCTTTTGAGCTTGCCACAAAGAGTGGTTGAATATCCGCCTCTAAAACTTTGGTTGTTTGCATAAAGTCTTTTAAGCCTGAAACATCCGGCGTCGCCTTTTCATCAAATGGATCAATCGCCCAAAGTGAAAGATTGCTTTTAGAATTATCTTTCGACATTTTAATGGCCTTTCTGAAGGTTCAGCGAGATCAGGTAAAAGTGGTGAGTCGAGTTTTAGCCAATTTAAGGAGTGATAGCCACTTTTAGAACACCATCTCTTTGATTTGAAAAAAGATCATAGGCTTGCACAATTTGGCTGAGTTTAAATCTATGAGAAACCATTGGTTTTAGATCAACCCGTTTGCTGCTAATGACATCCATCAATCTTCGCATTCTCTCTTTTCCACCTGGGCAAAGGGTCGTTACGACTTTCTGATCGCCAAGTCCTGCATCAAAAGCATCAATAGGAATACGGATGTCCTTTGCATAAACTCCCAGACTTGAAAAGGTTCCGCCTGGTTTGATTACACGCATACATGATTGAAAAGTCGCTTCGGTGCCGAGCGCTTCAATTGCTACGTCCACACCTCGACCATGCGTGAGTTCAAGAATTGCCTGAACGGGATCTTTTTCTTTATAATTAATGGTGACATCTGCGCCGACCGCCCGAGACATCTTGAGACGACTCTCAAGACTGTCGACCGCGATAATGAGGCTTGCTCCACTCATTCGAGCACCGACAGTTGCGCATAGACCGATCGGACCCTGAGCAAAAATTGCGACGATATCGCCGATTTTAACATTTCCGCTTTCGGCGCCGCTAAATCCCGTGCTCATGATATCGGGACACATTAAAACTTCTTCATCAGTCAAATGATCTGGTACGGGTGCTAAATTCGCCATTGCATTGGGCACAAGAAGATACTCGGCTTGAGCACCGTCGATTGTATTTCCAAAGCGCCAACCACCCATTGGTTTTCCGCCACACTGAGAATGAGTCCCCTCAAGGCAAGGATGGCATTGACCGCAAGGTGTAATTGCTCCCGCAATCACACGTTGACCTATTTGATATCCCGTCACGGCAACTCCAAGAGCTTCAATAGTGCCAACAGGTTCATGTCCGATTGTGAGTCCCGACTTCACCGGATACTCACCCTTTAGAATATGCACATCTGTCCCGCAAATTGTAGTTGTTGTAATTCTGATGAGTGCGTCTGTTGGGCCAGGAACAGGAATCTCTTTTTCGACGAGTTCAATTTGACCAGGAGCTCGAAATATCAAGGCCTTCATTTTAGTCTGTTTCACGAGAATCTCCGATTTTGAATATGCCGATCAGTCAAGCTGACCGCATGATTCATGAGTTATTAGTTACGTAAAAATAATAAAGCAGCTTCCATACCAACTGTATTTGATGCTCTTATCGCTTGAGCTTTGATTTGATTGAAGTGAGATGAGTTGAGACGAGACAATCTGACTTTTTCTGATTGCCAAATTGTCTCATCATTTTAGGGCTTACTCAATACCAGAAGGCGCAGTGATATGAAAAAAACAGGTTGAGTCATTCAATTTAAACAGTCCTTACATTGGAGCGCCCAAGAAGGGTCTTCAAGAGGCGCTTGATCTGCTAACTGAGCTTAATATCGAGCATTAAGAAATTAGTTTAAGCTTTGAGATTTTCCAGCACTCGAATTTCGACAACCTAATTCCTGTAAGAAAGTTTTATCAAAGAAACAAATTAAATCGGCAAATGACTCGGAAGACTCATATAGCGCTTTTCCGTCGAGTTTCATTATTCGCCCATAGCCCGTCGATGAAATTCGAATATCAAGACTTCTCTTTGAAGCTTCTTGGGAGTCGGTCAGCTGAAGATTGCACGCGGTCGAGTTACTTGAAGACATTCTTCTTATGAGAAGAGGTCCATTAAAGTACTCATGGTCCTCGCCTGCAAAGCTAACGGAACATACATAGCCTATATCCCTTTCCTGTTCATGATGAACGCGGACGCTATAGCCAGCATCCATAACATTTCTCGACTTACAAGAAACAGATGTTCTCTCAACCGAGCTAGTGTATGGGCTGGCGTGGGCTGAACCGAAATTGGAAACCATCAGTAAATTCAAAATAAGCGAAGAAATCATAAATACCCCTTTGTAGTTTAAAAATTCGGAAATTCGGAAATTCGGAAATCGAAGTTGCAAGCGTGGTGCCACTACCGGACGGCTCATCAACAAGCCCTTTGCAATTTCATTCTTAGAAATCAGATTTTAAATTCTTGAGCAATTGGGACAAAGCTTCAACCTTTTCTGCCAAATCGTCCCAATTTAAATTTTAAAGCGATTTAGAATGCATTTAAAAGCTGGCATGCACCTTGCGATGATGCCCTTCAAACTACCTAAACAAGGACGCATCAGATGCAAAAAAAAACAAGTATCCAAGAATCTCACAAGGAGCTTCCTTATGACGTCTTTACTGACATTGCGGCTTATCACATTGTTTTTAACCTTCCGGTCCAAGCGTCTGTTCCTCTGAATTGTTTTCTGAATCAAACGGAGCGTAATCTCGTTATTGTTCCAAATCAAAGTGACAAGGTCTCGGCAAGCCATCTGCCATGCATTTTTAAGGCTCCAGCTGACGCAAATTTAGATGACGTGAGAATTCAATCACGAAAAACAATTCATATGATTTCGATTCCAAGAATTAGAAAAAACTCTTTACCTGGTGTTTCGGTCCAAACTCTGTCTTATCCCGTGCGAGTGATCGCATAATTCTCATTTTTGGAGACAATATGAAAGCAATACTTATTTCACTTGTTTTTTTTATTAGTTCAATTTCTTTTGCTACCAACCAAAGACCTGCCGAAGAGATTTTTGGTTATTTACCGACAAACAATGGAGTTTTGTTTCAGGTAGAATCTGGTGGCTGCACGCAGAATCGAGATTTCATTTTTGAATTGAGGCGCAATCAGTTTTTTCGGGTCACGGAAGTCACTCTCGTTCGGATTCGTCCCGATTATTGTCTCGAGTACCTTCCAATGGGAATAAAGCTCAAATTTTCTTATAAGCAGATGGGAATTTTGCAGGGTGAAAAATTTCTTGTCATCAACCCACTTCGAAGTTCTTACCAGAATTGATTTTTATATGCATATTCATCACTTACTTTTATTTCCATTGGAATTCAGATCTTGAGCTGTGATTTGGTTTCGCCCGTTCTTTTTTGAAGAGTAAAGTAGCCGATCAAGTTCAGAAAGAAAATTCTTAGCCGTCGATTTTGTCTTAGGAGTTACCGTTGCTAATCCCATGCTGACACTAACAAATTGTGCGGTCTCGGAATTCTCATGTGGAATTTTTAATTTTCTAATCTGAGACATAATCAAATTTGCCACAGTCATGCCACCCTCAAAATCTGTATTAGGTAGGAGGACAATAAATTCCTCGCCGCCATATCGCATTGCCATATCCCGCGGCCTTTTGAGTGCTGTCTTTAGCTTTTGAGCTATTTTTTTGAGACATTGATCGCCCATTTGATGCCCGTAGTAGTCGTTATATTTTTTGAAGTGATCGACGTCTATCATGATGGCAGAAATCGTGCTGTGATTTCTAGCGGCGTCTTTCCATTCATTTATTATTGAATCGTTGAAATGCCGTCTGTTGTATATCCCGGTGAGTGCATCGTGAATAGAAATTTTTTTTAACTTTCTATTCACCCTTGCTAGAGCACTCTCTAGTTTTCGAATCTTTGTGATGTCGGTGTGTACGGCGATAAAAGCTACAAGCCGTTTCTTTTCATCAATAACGGGTCCAATTGAGAGAATGGCCGAATATTTCGTCCCATCTATTTTTTTATTTAGAACTTCGCCAGACCATGTTTTTCCTGACAAAATTGTCTGCCACATTTTTTTGTAAAATGTCGCTGGATGACTTTTGCTGCTCCACATGCTTGGTAGCTTGCCTAAAACTTGCTGAGATGTAAACCCAGTCAATTTTTTGAATGCCGGGTTGACGTATAAGATTTTGCCGTCAACATCAGTGATGACGATCGACTCCGCCGCAAAATCGACAGCCTTTTTTATAACTTTTTCCAGAATTTTCTCTTTCGAGTTCACTACCAACTGCCTTTCTTGAACAAACTTCCAAAAGATAAGTCTCTGTTTATTTTTAATAATAGAACTTTTGAAACTTTAGGCCATTTTTAATCGATTAAAAATTGTAGCGAGATTTTCCTCGCTGAAGGGTCGTTTTAAAAAACTGAATGCACCGTTTTGCAGTCGTGGTATGAGATCGTCAGGCTCTAGGTCTGCCATCATCACAACTTTTATGTGGCTTAAATCCTCTCTGCACATTATTTGTTTTATCAATTCATCAGCTAAATGTAAGTTTTTCTCATTTAGAAAAAAAAACTCAATTGAAGCTTTGGAGCGCGTGGATGTCAAATATTCCCAAGCGTCGCTGGTTGTATCAAAACTCACAGTACGTGATACGTGATTTTTATTGAGAAACTTGATGAGTTTTGAAACCTCTTCTTTATCTGCACTGACAATTATGGCTTGGCTGAGACGTGGCATATTAATCTCCTTTAAAGCTTCCTGAGGTCTTAGTGGCAGCTAGGTCTATGTGGTACTTGTGAATTGCTTTTCGAGTCCAGAAGTTGCTGCGAGTAAGATTGGGCTCGCTCAGCAAATGCAACTAGACTGAGCAGACCTGCAATAATCAGAAATACTCCCGCCCATCTTTGGCCCTTATTTATTTTCGGTTTTAGAAATTTTTGTATCCAGACCCCACCGAAGCTCAGGAGCGGAGTGCTACCAAGCCAAAATGCAAACATGAATGTCGCCCCTTTGAGCGCGCTTCCAGTGGCGACAGCACCGATTAAAAAGCCATAGAGATGACCGCAAGGTAGAAAGACTGTTAAAAATCCAGCTAAACTAGCTGTAAAAATCTTGGGGAGCGAAGATAATCTTAAAAATCTCCAGATTTTTGCTGAAAGATGATTGAGAAATTGAGGCGTTGAAAGATGCAAAGATTTTCCGGAAACGGCCCGATAACCATTGAATATTAAAATCACGGAAATGAGTAATATGCTGAAAGTCGAAAGCCATAGAGGCCGCTCATGCCCAAGAATAGCCTCTCCAAAGGCACCGACAATGGCACCTGCTGTACTATAGGCGATCATTCTTCCGAGTTGATAAGCGATGAGTTGTTGGCGTTTATTTGCGAAGTTAATCACGATGGGTCCGCACATTGTCATGCAGTGGGGGCTTCCGATCAGGCCACCCACAAAAACTGAAAATGGAATGAACCAAAGCGAATCATTAAAATGGGCCAACAATGGTAATCTCCTTTTCAATTTGAATGAGTTGAAGTGTTTTAGTATTTTTATCCTTAATAAATATTTTTATTTTTTTCTCACCATTTGTAAGGACCTCTTTCGGAAATCGGATAAACACATCTGCCTGAACAACTTTTCCGTCTGAAATTGAAAGCGGTTGTATGGCGGTAATGAGTTGGATGTCGCCATTTGCAAAATCTCCAGTAGAGAAAACAAGATCATGATTGACACCACTTTGGTTGCTAAGTTCGAGTTTAAAATGATTGAGCACAAAAACTCCACCGCTTTCAATTTTTTGAATCGTATACGGTGAGTCTTTTGCTCGAAGAACTTCGACATCCACGGGTTTAATGAGATAGAGAGATATTATGAGTGCCGATACAGAGGTCAGGCAAAGGCCGAGGTATATAATCGCT
>JAYUEB010000328.1:0-5309 GCA_043739525.1 Bdellovibrionales bacterium | reverse complement strand
CTCAGGAATAAAAATCTTTTATTAGTTCTTTCAGGAAGCCCTTCTCCTGCAAACATACGAATCGGATCTTCACCCTCGCGCTTCAGTTGAAAAACGCCGCCGGTAAATGGAAATTCTCCTGGAACATTTTCAAGTCGCAGAAACTTGAGGCGATCGCCCCAGTCTCTGATTTCAGGAAAAGCAACTCTTCTGATTTTATTTCCGCTGAGAGTTTTAACAGTCAGCTTTTGTTTAATTTCTTTTCCACGAACTTTATAAACCAGATCATCGCCTGAATAATTTCTTTTGAGGTCATCCCAATTTTTAAGTTGGCTGAGGCTCTCTTCTCCCAGGGCCTCGCGTGCTTTTTTAATTTCATCACTCAAATTAAATTTCAAATTTTTGCTAGAGAGCTTTTCAAGAGCTCCGAGATAAGAAGCCTTCTCGGATAAGTCATATGTCTTCTTTTTGTAATCCTGAACGCAACTAACGATTTCAGCCAAATAGTTTTGTCTTTCAGGTGGAACAATACTTTTTCGATTTACACCTTTAACTGATTTACGATATTCAGCTGGCAAAGATGCGAATAAACCACCTGACTTTTCTCTAATGGTATCAGCCAATTTAAAAAAGAGTTGGTTCACGCCGAGATCATTAAATTGAGCCGCCTGAGTTAAGAAAATTGGGAGGCTTTCATCTTCAGCCGTAAACATTTTTCGAGAACGTTTATACTGTTTACGAACGTCTCTCAATGCATCAAGCGAGCCTCGACGATCTGCTTTATTGATTGCGATAAGATCTGCGAAGTCGATCATATCGATTTTTTCGAGCTGCGATTGAGCGCCGAACTCAGAAGTCATAACATAAAGAGAAACATCACAAACTTCGGTGATGGCGACACTGGCCTGACCGATACCACTGGTCTCTGCAATTAAGAGATCAAAATCTTGAGTCTTTAAAAAATCAAGCATACCAGGGAGGCATTTTGCAATCTCACTGCCAGAACCGCGAGATGCAACAGATCTCATGAAGGCTCCGGGTCGCGAGAGAGCATTCATGCGAATGCGGTCACCGAGAAGCGCACCACCCGTTTTTCTTTTACTTGGATCAACGCAGACAACACCAACCTTAAGGTCAGGGTAAGCATTGAGAAATCTCTGCAGAAGTTCGTCTACCAAAGAAGATTTACCAGCACCGCCAGTGCCAGTGACACCGAGAACGATAGGAGCTTTCGATTTTCTATTTTTAAATTTTTCAAGTTGCTTTAAAATTTCAGTGCTAGGCTTTTCACCCATTTCGATTGCATTTAAAGCTAAGCCCAATAGACGATGCGGGAGCTCAGGTCTCAAATCTAATTTTTTATCAAGATTCTTTTGAGTTTCTGGACTCACTGGTGAAAAATCAGCGCCATCAATAATCATCTGGATCATGCCCTCAAGACCAAGGCGTCTTCCGTCTTCGGGATGAAAGATCTGAGAAATTCCGTAAGACTCTAATTCGAGTTTCTCATCATAAACAATAACGCCACCACCGCCGCCGTAAATTTTGACGTAGTTGGCACCAGCTTGATCGAGCAAATCGCGGACGTATTTGAAATACTCCATATGCCCGCCCTGGTACGACGAGAGAGCAATTCCTTGAGCTCCTTCTTGCAAAGCGGTCGTCACCACATCGAGCACGGAACGGTTATGGCCCAAGTGTATGACTTCGGCGCCCATGTCCTGCAAAAGTCTTCGCATAAGATTGATACTGGCATCGTGTCCATCAAAGAGACTCGCAGCTGTGACGATTCGAACTGGATTTTTAGGAGATCTTGCCATTTTGTGCGCCCTTATTATTTACCTGTAAATACGGCTTTTCGTTTTTCGATAAATGCTTTTGTGCCCTCTTTTTGATCCTGAGTACCAAAACATTCTGAAAATAATTTTGCCTCAAGATCAAGTGCGGCTTTGAGTCCGAAGTCGAGACCATCGTGCATTGATTTTTTAATTTTTGAAAGGGCGAGTGGCGCGCGCGTTGCCATTGTCGATGCTAGTTTCTGAGCTTCAGCCATGAGTTCGCTAGAAGGATAAACGTGATTTGCAAGTCCCATTTGAAGGGCCTCAGGACTCGAATAAAAATTACCGCTGTAAGCAATTTCGCGAGCCATTCCTTGACCTACACGACGTGGAAGTCTTGCCGTGCCTCCAAAGCCCGGAATAATTCCGAGTGTGCATTCTGGGAGTCCAAATTTGGCTTTATCACTTGCTAAAATAAAATCACAGCTCAAAGCGAGCTCGAGACCGCCGCCTAGGGCGAAACCATTCACTGCAGCTATCACAGGCTGATGGAGAGTTTCGATACGAGAAAAAAGGGATTGTCCAGACCGCGCAAATTCAAGTGCTTGGCTTGCGTTTAATTGATCGATTTCTTTGATATCTGCGCCAGCAACAAATGCCTTGTCGCCACTGCCAGTAAGTATCACAACTCGGATATCGGTTGCTTTATCAATGTGATCAAACAAATGATGAAAATCTTTTAAGACTTGTGCGTTTAAGGCATTCATCGCCTCGGGACGTTCAATTGTAATTATCGCAACAAATTCACTTTGAGTTAAATTTAAAGTCCCAAGTTTCATTTCTTCATCCTCATTTTTTTCGAAAAATGTAGCCGTCTAAGTAACGAGTCTCTCCATATGAACTTTCTTCGAAGCTATCATAAACCAAGACTTCAAGACCATCAATTTGAGAGAGTTCGTGAGACGCTAAACAATAATTGACCGAAAATCCGTTTCGCATGCTCTCGGTCGTATTAAAAGTGCAGATGGCTAAAGTTCCACCAGGATTTAACAAGGTGGGCAATGTTTTGACTAAGGCTGCTTCAGGTTTGAAATGACTCAAGATCACCTTCTCATAGGTCCTAAGATTCAGCTCGTAAGTCAAATCTGCCTCAATGCAGGTCACACTGAGATTTCGCCCTAATGCAAAGCCTCTGAGACGTTCGAGCGCGACTTCGGAGAAATCAAGCCCCGTGACATCAAAGCCACGCTCTGCAAAATAAATCGCGTTACGCCCGTCACCACAAGCAAGATCAAGCAAAGAACCAGGCTTAAGAAGATGTTCGTGCCTTAAAAAAAATTTTTCGGGAGATAGCAAATGCCCATCTCTCGCCTTAAATTTTTGATTCCATTTGGAGCGAGGATCAAGCGTAGGCGTAAAAGCCTCGGCCCGTTTTACGTCCCAACCATCCGGCCTCAACATATTTTATTAACAAAGGGCATGGTCGATACTTTGGATCACCCAAACCATCATGCAGAACATTTAGAATGGCGAGGCACGTGTCCAAACCGATAAAGTCAGCAAGAGTGAGTGGCCCCATCGGCTGATTTGTTCCGAGCTTCATCGCCTCATCGATTCCTTTCGCATCCGAAATAGACTCATACAATGCAAAGCAAGCTTCGTTAATCATCGGCATCAAAATGCGATTGACGATAAATCCCGGCATATCTCGGCCTTCGATAAAAGTCTTTTGCATTTTTTCAGCAAGCTCGCGAACGGCCGAAAAAGTATCGCTAGAAGTTTGAAGACCTCGAATACCCTCTACCAATTGCATTATTGGAACAGGATTCATAAAATGCATTCCGCAAACTTTTTCAGGACGTCTCGTTGCGGCTGCAATTTTTGTGATTGAAATACTTGATGTGTTCGAGCACAAAATCGCATCTTTTTTAACGGCTTCATCTAATGATTTAAAAATTTTAAGCTTTAAATCAATATTTTCAGTCGCGGCTTCAATGACCACATCACAATCTTTGAGCGCCGAGACATCTGTTGCAGTTGAGATATTTGCCATCAAACTGGCTTTTGCTGCCGCTGTCATTTTATCTTTTTTGATCAAACGATCACAACTGGATTCAATTGTCGCCATCGCTTTTTTAACAGCTTCACCAGAAACATCCATCATGATCACTTTGTATCCAACACTCGCCGCGACCTGGGTAATTCCGTTTCCCATTTGTCCGCTACCCACAACACCAATTTGCTTAATCATTTTTCTCTCCTAATTTCTCTAGTTATATTTTGAAGCGAATGGACTCACACGCCAAACTAAAAGCACTTGGTGTGAGTCATTTAGAGGGGCAGGCAAAACATTTCGACTCCCGTAAAGATAGAGATTCGAAGTTTCAAAGCGTGAGCGATAACATGCGCCAATTGTATATTGCTGGCTGGTCGGACTCGTCGAATCTTTTGGCTCAAAGTAATCATAGCGAAAGAGAGCCCCCCAAACTTCTTTGAAGGGAACAAAAACATCTAAATGGCCCGTGTTCGGATGAGTATTTTGTCCTGTTTGATAAATATCGATGGTTGTGAATTCTATTCCTGATTCAATATCTTTTGAGCGATAGGAAAAGAAGATATTAAAAAATCGATATTTTGCTCCTTGATCAATATTGATCCCCGTTGCAGGAAAGCTTCCTGCAGGTGTCGAGGCGAGATTGCCTGATGGATCTGTTGCTTGTGGATTCGTTTTACCAGTTTGGGCGCTTAAGCCTCCGGTAAAAAAGTTTTGATGGTAACCAACTCTTGTCGTGAACCAAGTTTGGTTATCAAGCTCTTGGCCGCTTTCACCATTGTGAATGAGCCAGTCATTAAAAAAACCATCATTTGAAATGGAGTACCCAAGCCCGATATCGCGAATTCCCATGAACCCACGCTGAAACAAAAGACTGCGCTCAAAACGTAAATTTGCTTCGTTAATGCCAGTTTCAAGCCCAAAGGGAATAGGCTGAAGCCCCAATCTCACTCGTCCATAATCACTTGAAAGTTGAGCATAGCCTTCAACCATCGCAAAATCCTGACCGTTCACGACACCATATCTAGTGGGGACTCCAAGAAGCGATTTTGTTCCGAATGCGAAATGTCCTGAAACCAGCTCCCCTCGTGACCAATCTGCCGCCGCATAAGATCTGCCGATTTGAAATTGACCAGACTTAGGCTCAGCATAGTTAAAGCGAGGCGAAAGAAAAAGATCGCTGAGGAAAACTTTTCCGAGGCGTTCTTGCTCAACGCTCGCTTGATCAAAAATCGTCGGATCAAGTACGAAGGAGTCTTGCGCAAATGCAATTTTGCTAGCAAAAAACACGAGTGCTCCGGTCAGGATGAGCAAACTTGCAAATTTTCGAGGCTGGACCAAAGTTGAAAACATGCAGTCATTCTAGCCACAAGGGCTTGCAAGTCTCAAGCTTCTTTCTTGTCTTGATGAATCTTAAGGCCAAGCTCAAACTAAGAGTTAATGCATCATTTCAAAGCCTCTCTGTTCATCTCTTTTTTAGCCTTTTCGCTCTCTTCGGG
>JAYUEB010000327.1:0-1724 GCA_043739525.1 Bdellovibrionales bacterium | reverse complement strand
TTAAGGTTCCGTCGCGATCGAAGAAAACAGCTTTTTTCATTGCGATTAAAATAACCTATTTTTTGAGATGCGCAAGTGGATGATGCTTTTCCATCATTTCGGCAATTTGGTTGGTCGAAATGTGAGTGTACTTTTGAGTAGAAGTTAAAGAAGTGTGACCCAGTAATTCTTGAAGGCTTCTTAAATTTGCACCGCTCGTAAGCAGATGAGTTGCAAAGCTATGTCTCAAAGCATGCGGGTGAAGGGGTGTGGTGATGCCAGCACGGGCGCCCCACGATCTCACGCGATCATAAGCTTTGCGAGTCGACATTGCTTTGTCTCCCCAGATCCATTCGCTATGATTGGCGTGCAGAGGTTTCAGAGCATTCATCACGATGGGTGACAAGGCAACGAGGCGCTCCTTATTTCCTTTTCCACGAATACGAATGATATTTTTTTCGAAGAGAATATTTTTTGATTTAAGTTCACAGGCTTCGCTCACGCGAAGGCCTCCGCCGTATAAGAGTAGTATCAACACATAGTCTTGCTGGAGGCTCAACCTAGTCGGCTCATCCAGGCTGGCATTGAGTTCGGCTTTGATTTGCTTGAGAAGCGCTAATGCTTCATCAACCGAAATAAAGTGCGGAATCTTTTGCTGGGGTTTGGGCCCTTGTAGAAAAACTCTTAAATCTTCGTTCGTATAATTTTGATCAAACAGGTAACCGGTAAAACTTTTAAGGGCTCCGAGCTTGCGATTGCGAGTATTAATCGAAAGAGAAGTCCAAGAAATTAGTGCCGCCCGACAAATTTCAATATAATTTTTTGGCTCAAATCTTGCCACTTTTACTTTTTCAAAGGCCTGTTCGAGATCGGTTTTATAAGCTCTCAAGGTATGAGCTGAACATGATTCCACTAGTTCTAAGTGTTTAAGAAATTCGACAGTCATTTGCCCAAAATTGCCTGCGTTTTTTAGTGCCATTTCTCGTCACCTAAATTGAAATTATGTATAGGTTACTCGAATCCTTGAAAAAATTGCTTGCATATTTTTTATACACCGTGTAATTTCTCGATTGTCGCACAGCATTATTTATAGACACTTGTCGAATCCATTGACACTCCGCGCGGAGGGTTGGCGGAGCCTGAAGAGACTATATAGAGAAGCTGAGCGGCCGACATTTAAAACACATAAAGGCGGTACGTATGTCACAGACTGAAAATACTCCAATCTTGCCAACTCCAGCAAGTATGACCCAGATTTCAGGAGAGAGTGGTGCCCGAAACACACATCTCGAGCCAAAGTCGATTGTCTATAAATCAGAAATCATGAAGAACCTCATGAAAATGGTTGATCGGGTTGCCCCATCGGGTGCCACGATCCTCATATTAGGTGAGAGCGGAACCGGAAAAGAACTCGTAGCTCGTGCAATCCATGAACGCAGCCAGCGAGCCGGGCGTCCTTTTGTTGCCATCAATTGTGGTGCTTTAAGAGAAACTCTATTAGAGAGCGAACTCTTCGGACATGAAAAAGGCGCATTCACTGGAGCTTACACTCGTAAGATCGGTCTTGCTGAAGCAGCAAGCGGCGGAACTCTGTTCCTCGACGAAATCGGAGAACTCACTCCAGGTATTCAAGCTAAACTTTTGCGCTTCATTCAAGAGGGCGAGATTATACGCGTTGGCGGAAAAGACCCAATTAAAGTCGATATCCGTTTGATCTCTGCTACAAATCGCGAACTCGATGTAGA
>JAYUEB010000326.1:0-5316 GCA_043739525.1 Bdellovibrionales bacterium | reverse complement strand
CCTATGAATATCCGCAGCAATATGGTCCGCGTAGCCCAACATTCTCACGTGCCAGCCTGGTACGGCTAGTGCAAGGCAAGGTGTTATTTCTATCTGGTTTATACAAAGCAAGCTGAAGACCCAAGTCCAAGTATGCATCGTATGTTAAAAGAAGAAGTTGGCCCTGAAGAAATTGCAGCGGTCGTTGCAAAATGGACGGGTATTCCGGTCGACAAAATGCTTCAGAATGAGTCCGATAAACTTCTTCACATGGAAGATTTTTTAAGAAACCGTGTCGCCGGCCAAGACGAAGCTTTACGTGCCGTTTCGGACGCTATTCGAAGATCTCGTGCCGAAATTTCGGATCCAAATAAACCAATTGGCTCGTTCGTTTTCTTGGGTCCAACGGGAGTTGGTAAAACTGAAACGGTGAAGGCTCTTGCTGAATTTATGTTTGATACCGATCAGGCAGTTATTCGAATCGACATGAGCGAATACATGGAAAAGCACTCTGTTTCACGACTGATTGGCGCGCCTCCTGGTTACGTTGGTTACGAAGAGGGTGGGCAATTAACAGAGCAAGTTCGCAGAAAACCATATGCGGTTATTTTGCTCGACGAAATCGAGAAAGCGCATCCGGATGTTTCAAACATTCTGCTTCAAGTTTTAGATGACGGACGCTTGACTGATGGTCAAGGACGCACGGTTGATTTTAGAAATTCGGTCTTGATTATGACCTCAAATATTGGCTCTCACGCAATTGCTGAGGAAGGGCTATCTCATGAAAAGAAAAAATCTTTGGTAAATGAAGCTCTCAAAGAACATTTCAGACCTGAGCTCTTAAATCGAATCGATGAAATCGTGATCTTTAATGGTCTTGAGCGAGACTCGCTAAGAAAGATAGTTCAAATTCAGCTGAAGCTTGTTGAGCATCGTTTGATTGAAAAGAAAATTGCGATCAGCTTTGATACAGCCGCAATCGACTTTTTAGCAGAAAAAGGATTTGACCCTGTTTACGGAGCTCGTCCGCTGAAGCGCCTAATCCAAACTGAAGTGTTGGACAAGCTTGCGAGAAAAATTATCGCAAACGAGCTCAAAGCTGGCGACAAAGTGCAGGCCCATGGCGAAAAAGACGGAATCAAGTTTAAGTGAAGGAAGGCCGCCGACCTTGACCGAGCCTGAGCGACTGCCGGCGGCTGACAGCTGCCAAAAGACCGCCATCAGTCTATCGGCAGCGGTCCCCTGTCAACTGTCTTTCAGTTTCAGTCTCAGTTAGCGGCTCACAGTCTGCCTAACCCAGTTTAGCTGTCCACTGCCTTTACAATGTGACATTCTTCAGCCTAACTTTCGCTTAAAATCTCCTTGATACTAAGTGACTTTTTAGCAACAGAGAAGTACACTCATTCACTATGTTTTCAGGTATTATCGAAGAAAATTGCAAGGTTCTAAAAGTTCAGCCTCCCGAGGGTAACAGCAGTGTTCTGGTTATTGAGGTGAAACGTCCGAAAGCTTTTGACGACATTCGAATTGGCGATAGTATCGCGGCTGACGGAGTTTGTCTGACGGTTGAGGTATTTGATTCAGAGAAAATACAATTCACCTTGGGCCCAGAGACTCTTAAGATCACAAAGTGGGACGCTCAAAAACTTTTGAATCATAAATTGAATCTCGAGCGCTCTATGAAATTGGGAGATCGCATTCACGGACATCTTGTTTCAGGACATGTCGATACAGTTGGACGAGTTGAAGTTGCACAGGCAAACGGTGAAGCTTTTGATATCGTGTTAAGTCTTGAGAAGTCTTACCAACTTTATTTTCCGAAGAAATCGAGTTGGACCGTGGCGGGCGTCAGCCTCACGATTAACGAAGTCGAAATGAAAGATGATCGCGTTTGGATTTCGAGTTGTTTGATTCCTGAAACTTTAAAGAGAACGAACTTGGGCGATTTAATAGTTGGCCAAGATGTAAATGTTGAAATTGATTTTATGACTAGGACGTTGATCCATTCTTTTCGAGAAAGATTTTTATGAATACAATTGCAGAGCTCATTGAAGACATCAAACAAGGTAAAATGGTCATCCTCGTCGACGATGAAGATCGAGAAAATGAAGGCGACATCGTGATGGCAGCAGATGCCATTACTCCTGAAGCTGTTAATTTTATGGCGACTGAAGCGCGCGGTTTAATTTGCTTAGCCCTCGCGAGCGAGCAAGTTGAAAAGTTAAATCTTCAGATGATGGTTCGTGACGACATGAACCTTTCTCCAAACAAGACGGCATTCACGGTGAGTATTGAAGCATCTAAAGGCGTCAGCACCGGAATTTCGGCTTCAGATCGAGCTCACACCATTCGCGTCGCGAGTTCACCACAAGCTGTGGCTCGAGATATCATTAGTCCAGGGCATGTATTTCCAATTCGCGCTCAAAGCGGTGGCGTACTCAAGCGTGCGGGCCATACGGAGGCAAGTGTTGACTTGGCTGTCCTTGCTGGAATGAATCCAGCAGCCGTCATCTGCGAAGTCATGAAGGCAGATGGAACCATGGCTCGGGTTGATGATTTGAAAGCTTTTTCAAAAAAGCACAACATCAAGGTCGGAGCGATTGTTGATCTTATTAAATATCGCATTCAAAACGAGAGCTTCGTGCAAGAAGTTGCGAGCGCAAAACTTCCAAGTGATTTTGGAACTGGATTTGTGGTCCGTGCTTTTCGAAATACTTTAGATCAAGCCGAACATCTCGTTATTCAAAAGGGTACAATTGATCCAACCCAACCTGTTCTGGTTCGCGTTCATTCGGAATGCATGACTGGTGATGTTTTTGGAAGTCAACGCTGTGATTGCGGAGCTCAATTGCATAAAGCTCTTCGCACAATCGAAGAAGCCGGCAACGGTGTTGTTCTGTACTTGCGACAAGAGGGACGTGGCATTGGTCTCATTAACAAGATCCGAGCTTACGAACTTCAAGATCAACAGGGACTTGATACGGTTGATGCTAACTTGCATCTTGGCTTTCCGAGTGACAATCGGGATTACGGCATGGGCGCTCAAATTTTGCGTACATTAGGAATTCGAAAAATCCGTCTTCTCACGAACAATCCTGCAAAACGAGTTGGCCTCAAAGGTTACGGTCTTGAGATTGTTGAGACAGTTCCGCTTGTGATCAAAAGCAATTCTGAAAATGAATTTTATATGAATACAAAACGTGAAAAAATGGGTCATGAATTTGCAAAGGACATCATATGATGAGTGTCATCGCTGGAGAGAAATTTATTAAGAATTCAAAATTTGGTGTTGTCACGGCTCGATTCAATTCTGAAGTGACCGACAAATTGGAAGCAGGCGCGCTCGCAACCTTAAGAGAACTTGGCTGTAGTGAAAATCATATTGTATCCGTTCGAGTTCCAGGGGCTTTTGAAATTCCGTTAGCAGTTCAAGCATTGCTTTCAAGTGGCTGTGATGCCGTTATTGCTTTGGGCGCAGTGATTCGTGGCGAAACCAGCCATTATGATTTCGTCTGTAATGCAGTTGAGCGTGGTTGTTCAGAGCTTCAACTCAAATATCATAAACCTGTTGCATTCGGTGTTTTGACAACAGATACCGACGAACAAGCAATGGACCGAGCCGGTGGCAAGCACGGCAACAAAGGTGCTGAAGCTGCTCAAGTCGCAATTGAAATGGTGAGCCTTCTACGCCAAATCGGCATGGATAGAGTTTAATTTTAAATATGAGTAAAGACCAGCGGCCAAAAAAATCTGAGTCTCAGGAAACTGAGGTCGTGACGACTTCAAATGGGTCTCGTATTGGCAATACGCTTGTTGAAACCAAAAAAAGAAAGAAAGAGATTATACTCGTTTTCTTTCTCTCGGGCCTTTTACTATTTTTAACACTTTTTGAATTTCGTTTAGCCGGTATTAGTCAGCAGCTCCCTTTTGGTCATTCGATTTTCTTTTTTGGTCTCGTTAATTTTAATATTATTTTAGTTCTTCTTTTGTTCTTTTTGATTTTTAGAAATGTCGTTAAGGTTTTTGTTGAAAGACAAAATAAATTAATCGGCAGCTCTCTTAAGTCGAAATTGATTGTCAGCTTTGTCAGCTTTAGTGCGATTCCAACGGCCTTGATGTTGATGATATTTGTGTTTTATATTAACAGCAGTTTGGATAAATGGTTTTCTGTTAAAAGTATTTCTGTTTTGAAAAACTCTCTTGAGGTGAATCAAGAGTACATTATTTCGGCCAAGAAAAAGAATTATCATTTTGCTAATCAGGTCGCTCACAACTTAAGAACCAATCATCCACGATCTGAAATCGAACGCCAGATGGAAAGTCTTCGCGAAATTTATGCTGTTGATGCGGTTGAATACTATCCAAGTATGTTCGGCCAAAGAATTTCGGTTATTTCAAAAGATGAGTCTATCCCAAAGATTCCGGCCGTCTCAGTTGAGTTTTTGAAAAAAGGGATCATGCAAAATTCTGAAGGCAGTACCATTCAGGAGTTTGGTGAGGGTAACCTCGTGCGCGTGATTGTGCCGATGTCGACGACAAAAGGTGCGGTCGTGGTTTCAAGCTTTATTCCATTTTCTCTTATTTCGAAAATCGACGGAATCACTGCGGCCTATGATGAACTTAAGAATTTAGATCCTCTTCAATATCCACTTAAGTCGATTTATATCATTGTTCTGGTCTTGATGACTTTGGTAATTGTCTTATGTGCGACCTGGTTTGGATTTTATCTCGCAAGACAACTTTCAGTACCGATTGAATCTCTTGGGCTTGCCACTCAGCGGGTTTCGCAAGGTGATTATCAAGCCGTGACTATTTCGTCAGGCAGTGCTGAGATCAATCATCTCATTGGAAACTTCAATGAGATGATGGTACATCTTGATCGCTCTAAGAAAGAGGTTTTGCAAGCCAATCAAAATCTGACCGAGACTCTCGAGCGTTTAGATGAGCACTCTAGATATGTTCAGGTTGTACTGTCGAATGTAACGACAGGTGTGATTTCAGTTGATCAGGGTGGTGTCATTACGACCGTGAATCGTCACGCCTCTCAACTTCTCGGAATTGAGTCAGAGATTTTTGTTGGTAGACATCTTCGTACGGTTTTACCTAAAGATTACTATCAGCTTTTTAAAGATCTCCTCAAATCAATGCGTGAGCACAACGCGACGAGCCTTCAGAAAGAGATTCGACTTGATCTTGCAGGTCGGTCGATTCCATTTCAATTAACTCTTTCGATCTTGCTCGATGAAAAAGGTAACGATCTTGGTAAGGTTATCGTGTTTGATGATCTCACGCCTGTGATTAACGCTCAAAGGGCGGCTGCCTGGACTGAAGTTGCAA
>JAYUEB010000325.1:0-1726 GCA_043739525.1 Bdellovibrionales bacterium | reverse complement strand
CGCGTATTTACACATTTTCAGGGACAAAAGGAAATTCGAATTGCTGATATATATCGGCTGATGCCAAAAAAATGGAGTATCGAGGACGAAGTTAAGTTGGAGATTAGCACTTTGCGAATTAATCCAGAAATTAGCGAATGGTTAAGGGAGGCATCCCGTGCTGGAGTAAGAGTCGTCCTCGTTAGCGATATCTATTTTTCCGCGAACCAACTAAGGAAGATTATTATTGCAGTAGGAGGTCCAACCTATGAGGTCATCACCAGTTCGGATGAAGGGATTACTAAATCTACCGGGCTATTTCAAAACCTCCAGAAGCGCTGGAATGTTGATCCTGGCCGTTGGATGCATGTAGGCGATAATGGTCAGGCAGATGTGGAAGTCCCTGGCAAATTAGGTATAGAAACGATTCATTATTCAAAATTGCTGGATCAAGTACTCATCGAAGGAGTTCTTTCGAAAAAAGGCGTCAAGATCTTGCTCAAAGCGGGTGCAACTGGCGAGGTATTTATTACAGAACTTTCTCTACAGTTTGCTCTTTTTATGGTGGAAAACAAACACTCGAGCAAAAATACTCCGGAACTGGTTGGGGCTTTAATTTGTGCTCCGATTGCGAAGACTATCGCGTCATTTGTAGAAAATGTAGCAAAAGCCCGTGGCTCCGAAGTTATTTGGTTTTCAAGCCGTGATGGGTGGCTCCCATTTTCATTTTTTAGGAGGGAAAATCGTCAGTTTGAGTCCACATACCTCCAAGTATCCCGTGTTGCGATTGAGTCATCAAATTTTGAAACCTACTTGAACCATACGATCCAAGGGCAACGTGAAATTCTTGTCTTCGATCTTGGTTGGAGAGGATCTCTACTTTGTAGATTACAGGACTTACATCCCGAAATCTCTTGGCACGGCGCCTTTGTCGCTTTAATTGGGGCCAATAAACCACAACAATCCACAATGGTTAGATTTTTCTCAAGAAATTGGTTCAGTTTGGTAAGGAATCGAGATTTTATCGAGACACTGTTCTCTGATCCAACCCCGGGGATTCAATCTTACGACTCTCAAGGAATTCCTATTCTTAAAATTGAAACTGACGAACTCAACCAGAATTTACGTCATGTCATTTTGAAAGGTGCTCACTGGGCGGTGGAGAAATCTACCCATGAATTGGATTTAGACTTGGCTTTGAGACTTCTCAGAATCACTAGTTCGTATCCCAGCCGTAAACTGGCTGACTGTTTTCTTGGAGCAACACATGAAATAGTTGAAGGTCGAAAAAAGATGTTTGTTGTGAATTCCTGGCGGAATATCTTTCATGAGAAAGATCTCTCATGGTGGGCAGGCACGCATGCGCTGCGACCCGCAAATGCTCTCGCTGGCTTTTTTTGGGATCTAACTCTTTACGCTCAAGAAAGTTATGTTTTAGCCAATAGAACTTTGCACAGATTCCTTTTTAAGCGAACACATTAAACGTACTCTTTCATAAAGTTAATGGTGTTCCTAGGACAAAAATGCGTTTGCCGCAAGTGAAATGTTACTTTTCAAGGAGTTAAAAGGATCTACCCGTTGAGCTACCTTTGAATAAACTTTTAATTTAGAAATATCGCAGTATCGTCGCGTAATTCCTTCTTGTTCGCCTGTAAATTCAAAACCTTTTCTAAGATCGAAGCTTTCAACCATCAACGCTGCGAGTGATCTAATACTAATTTCGACTCCTGAGGCAATGTTAAGCGTT
>JAYUEB010000324.1:0-1727 GCA_043739525.1 Bdellovibrionales bacterium | reverse complement strand
ATAGCTACAGCAAATTTTAAAGGAGGTGTCTCAATGGATTCAAAATTGTTGGAGTGCCTTCATATTCAATTATGGAATTTAAAGCCCCGACAGAGATTTGCCATTCAATTGAGATTTTGGGATCAGCAAACGATTCAGCAGATCTCAGAGAAACTTCACTTAACATGGGACGAAACAGACCGACTTATTGAAACAACATTACGCGAATTAAAAACTAGACTTAATAGTATACAGGGCTCAGCAAAACTTGCGGCCTAGATACAGGAGAATACTTATATGGAAACAAAATTATCAATAACAAGAAATGAAAATGACAAATTTTATCGCTTTCAAGTTTTTCAAGCGGAACTAAACGAGGCCGGCAAGTTAGCAAAAACAAAAAGCGTCGGGATGTCTTATCTCAAAGAGGGCCAAAGTACCATGACCTTACGACTCTGGACTTTTGTAAATGAGAAGTTCTACGTTCTTGCGAGTAAAAATGATGCAACTAAATATCTTGTGATGACGAGAGAGCCTAATAAAAACCCTTCGAGCAAAAATAAATATTTTTGGAATATCGTTGGGAATGGTGTAGCCGATTCTGTTCTTGGAGTCATTGCTTTGCAATTTGATCTCTTCGGGCAAATTATCTATGTGAATATGCATCCTGAATCATCGACATTTTCAGCGAAGTTGCCGGGGCCGGAGTTTGACGATTTGGCAGCTGCCTAAACTTATCTTAATGCGCGTTCATTTGAGCTCTCCCCATCTAAACCAAGGGAACGCAAATGAAATACAGACAAAGTTTTCTAATCTTTAGCCTTTTTATATGGATTGGATTGTTGATGCCGGATCTAGCCCATGCAGAACTTGTATCAAGCTTGACCGAACTTAAGCTTAAACTTACAGGAATTATCTTGCCACTTTTGTCGGTGATAGGGATTGCGATTGCCGCCGTCTCCTTTTTCACCGGCAATCCGCAAGCGAAGCAGCATATTTTTTACGCTGTACTCGGGTGTATTTTTGGGTTCGGAGCACAGTCCATTGTGGACTTCATTGCTTCAACTGTTCGGTAGGTCGTCATGAATGATGAGGGCCTACTCGTGTCTTCAGTGCCAAGGGCTCTGGAGATAAAGAGCAAATTGTTCGGTTTTGAAATTCCAGATCTATTGATTATTTTTTTGAACATGACAATCACGAATCTCATATTTGGGACAAGCACGCTTAGGTATCCGCTTGTTTGGGGAACGACGCTTTCACTGGCATTGTTTCTTTTCTTCGCTAAGCGAGGGCGACCCGACAACTACCTTCAGCACTTGGGCGAATACTTATCGCAGAGTGCTCACAAAGTGGCTTGGGGCCGAGATCTCAAATATCGAAAATTTAAAAAGGACAATTAAATGATTAAAAATAAATCGAAGGAGGCTTCTCTTTGCGAGGAACTTCCTTATTGGGACTTTATAGAAGAACCAAAGGCTCATGCCGTTCTCTTTGACGGATCTCTCGTCGGTGGCTTTCAAATGTCTCTTGCAGATATTGAGTGCCTTGATGATAGAGAAATCAATCAATTTACTTTGGGTCTACGTTCAGCACTCAATTCAATTTCTGAAGGCACATCCTTGCAGTTTGTATTGTCAGTCAATTCTGATTTCTCGGAGATGCTTGAGAAACACACAAGTGGTAAAAAAGCTGACTCTCACAAATTAGTTAAGACTATTGCTGACTACAGAGAGCAAAAGCTAAAAACA
>JAYUEB010000323.1:0-1728 GCA_043739525.1 Bdellovibrionales bacterium | reverse complement strand
CGGAGATTTTTGTAAAAATTGACCGTTGGCCAAAACCACGCTCGTGATCCCTGTGTTGGTAACGCGAATGAGTGGTCTACGAAATTCTATGGCTCGTGCCGCAGTCATATACATATGCTGATAGGGTTCGAACCAGGTCCCGTACCATGAGTCATTTGTGATGTTGATAATCACCTCAGATCCAATTTTAGAAAGATCTCGAGAAATACTTGGATAGAGTCCTTCGTAACAAATTTGTGGACCGAATTTAATATTATTAGCAAAAAATACGTGAGGACCTGCGCCTCTGCCAAACTCCGATAGATCGAGCCACTGAAGAATTTTTGGAAAGTATTTCGAAAACGGAACATACTCACCAAAAGCTAAAAGAATACTTTTGTCATAGGGTGCTTGCCTGATGATTCCGTCTTTTTCAATGAGAAATATAGAATTATAAACAGCTCTCGTTCTTGGATCCTCATGGTAAGCTCCAGTAAATAAATTAATTTTGTTTCGCGAAACAAAATTTCTCATAGCGATATTGCGTGGCTCATTTTGATAGAAGTTGTCGAGATGATCGGCAAAACCACTTTCAGGCCAAAAAACAAATTCAGTTGGGGCATTTTCTCTCAAGGCAGTTTCACTTTGAGTGATAAATTGATTCATGATGAAGTCTTGAAAGGCTCGGCCTTTTTCGGCATATATTTTTTCGCTGTTGCCGATATTTCCCTGAATGGCGAGAGCTTTAAAGTGCTGATCTGGAACAGGTAAAGACTTTGAATGTAAAAAACCCAATACATTGATGACCAGAACCATGACGATTGGGCTCAGCGCGAGAATCCAGAACTTTCGAATGGATTCGAAACGTGCAAAATAAGCCAGAGTGAAAAGTGTACTCGAAAAGATGGCTACAATATTGAGTCCCTCAAATCCTATCGTGTCGGCCAACTGATAACCCTTGAGATTTCCGAAAAACCATTCGTAGCCAAAATGCCACGGAAACAGCACGAGAAAATATTTTTGCAGAATCGCGAAGGTGGCAAACATGAGAATGAGACTGTGGGTGGTCTTGATCTTGAGCTTTCGATTTAAATAAAACCAGATGAGGCCAGCAATTGGAAAATACAAATGTGCGGTCGCCGCAAAACCAAGAAGAGTCAATGCAGCCAACCAAGCCGGAAAGTGCCCGAACTCAGCAGCCAAATAGTAAATCCAGTGAAAGCCGATGAGGTTCAGAATGAACTGTGTGAGCCATCCCGCAAAGATACTTTCGAATGGAGTTTTTGCGTTCATCCAAAAGATAAAAAGTGGAACCAGACAGAAAAACAAAGACCACGGCTGCAACGGAATATAGCTTGTGCCGATTAAAAATCCTGCTATCATAGGAAGGGTATAATATTTTAGTTTTTGCATCGTGAAATTTACTTCCTGGCGAACTAGGAGTTTACAAAATAGAACTCAACACTGAAAAATCACCATTTCTTCCTGCAGATCTGATAGGTCATACTACTCCACAAAATTTTGATTCGGATTTTTTGACAAAGCAAACACAAAGTTTCGAGGCAAATTCTCCAAGAAAAGCTCTTTTGAAAGCGACTTTGAGTATTGCCGATCTTTGGGCCGCTGTTCAAGAATCTTACGAGAGTGAATGGCGCCATCAAGAGTTCATCTTGGCTTGCGCTCGTGCCGGTTGCCTCTATTATGCTTCGCAAAAATATGCTCGTATTTTAAGCGCATCTCCCACTGAGA
>JAYUEB010000322.1:0-5331 GCA_043739525.1 Bdellovibrionales bacterium | reverse complement strand
CCATCTTAGTTTCTTTTCAGAGTCTTTTTATCTCTGAGGCGCAAGCTATGCCTGTGACAAATTCTGGCGGCATTGAGCTTGGATTGGACGTTCAGGATAGTTATCGTATTCGGAACATTTCTGAGGTTTTACTCAAGAATAAAGTGCTTCCGGGCGCCCTTATGACCTTAAAAGATAACTTTGAGGCTCTTGGAGCTAAAGTCGAAGAGAATTTAAACGGCATGAATTGGTATTTCGTTCCAGACGATTTTAAGATCCCGGCACAGACGTTGGGACAAGTCTTTGTACCGAATAGCCGATTTAAATCCTTGAACGAAGTAGATCAAGCGAAATTTTTCTTAAAAAATGCCCTCATTTTTGAAATTCTAAGAAGCGGTAGAAGCTTCAAGACAAGCGACAGTAAACTTATTGAATCGGTCACCAGTCTTCTGACTCAAGATGTTGTTTCAAGCGAGACCTTGCTCCCTCTCTTGCTGACTGAGCCCGTATTTGCAAAAATCGAAAGATCTTGGATCTATGAATTAATTGAATCGCCTTTAACTGAAAAATTGGGTGGAGTTCTTATCCTTAGACATAACTTAAGATTCTTAGTTACTTTTTGCGACGAAGAATCGATTTCTGAAATCCGCGCACGACAAGCGGAGATTAGCGCCACGAGTAACTTCAAGGGCGCACAGGTTTTATTAACTAAGCTAGCCTTCTCTCAAAAGTGCCAACCACTCAATGGTCAACAAGAAGTCTATTACACTCTGATCGCTCGTAATATTTTACCTCTATACCAAGAATCCTTCTGGATAAGTGGATATGCAGCTGCACGGGAGTTTCTTTCGGTAAATAATTTTGTGAAGAAAATTAAATGGGCAGGAGATCAGAAAGTTTCAACTTTGCCTGGGACCATTTGGAAAAACTATCAAGCTAAAGAAAATGATGTCGTGACTCTGATTCCTCAGGATCCCAAAGTTACTTTTGTTAAAGCGTGGGAACCGAGCTCAAATAAAAAAGATGAGTTGACTGAGCTCAGTCAGAGTGGAAAGTCACAATCTATTTATACGGCCGAGTTGCCGATACTTCAATACAAAACAAGTTTGCAATTAGGACTCGAGCAACTTCAAAATCTCGGATTTTTAGGTTCGATTCAGCTCCAGCGAGGTCTTAAATGAAAAACTTCAATATCATTGCGATTTTGGTTATGACGATGTTGAATCAGAATATCGCTTTTGCCGATTCGATGAGTTGCCAAGAATTCGTAAGTCGTCAGGAAGGTACTGTCATTTGGACTCCTGGAACGGTGCCGATCGCCGTTGAACATAAAATTGCATTTGTTGAACATGCGATTCGCACGAAGACACAAGCCGCTTTCAATGGGATGGAAGTTCCACGCAAAACTGGTAAAGCCAGGGCAAAGCTTGAAAAACATCTCAAGGGGATTGATTTTAAGACTCTCACACCTAACAATCTCGTGACGATCCATGACCATATCGCCGAGCTCCCTTACTCCGTGCGTAAGCAACTCTATCTCAAGTTTACTGGGAAAAACATTGAAGCAGAAGAGAACTTGAGTACAGTTCGCTTTGCAAATAGTTTATCCAAGGGTGGTTTGGTTCAATTTGTAAAAGAAAATGGTTTGATTGAGGATAAAGATATTCGCGATCATTACCGAGTTTACATTAAAAAGTATTTTCCGCTTTTGAATTTTGCCTTTTCAACGGTGCTCGCAGTTCTAGAGGGCTTTTCTCTCCCGGCAGTTATTTCAAGCTTTCAGAGTTTGTTTAACTCAAAAGATTATTCGAATGGATTTAAAAAGCTCCCACAGCATGTTCAAGAAGATATTTTTTTAAATGGTATTGTGAACGCGGCGCCAGAGACACGAGAGGCTCTCAGGGTGCATTCACTTGTAACTCTAAACAACCACATCGTAAGTCATATCGTGAATACGTTGGGGACTCTTATGGCCCTTGCATTTATTCTTGATCAACTGAGCCATCACTATCTGCACTATACTTTCGGGAATGTTTATGACGACATTTTTAATGGACAAGAACTTGAGGATGCGGCTTATCTCGCGATCACGTCTGGTCTTAATGAGAGAGGCGTAAGCTTTGACGAGACTTACGTCCGAGCCGAAATACATAAAAAGAATTTGGCTGAAATCATTACCGAGAAGAGTGAGCACTAATCTATTGGCCTTCTAGCCTAAGGTCCAGAGGACTAGATTCACTCCACATTCTTGTCTTAGGTATTTCGTGTGAGATAATGAGAAATGCTCAAAGGTACTCGCTATCGAAAAGAAAAAGACGTCTATTATATAGATGTCCACGTTCAAAATCAGCAGCAGCTATTTGATTATCGCGATCCCGCGCCATTTCGTGAGCGAGATCTCGATGAAGACTTCGTCAAATATGTTCTTACTTCATTAAGGGAAATCCCAAATCCTAAAGCTTTAAAGCTCATGATTTCTTTTCCGAAAAAAATTGCAGAAGAAGTACGTACCGAAGTGATTGAAAACGCGATTCATACTTTCTTTGAGTATGAAGTTGAGCTTTCAAGGCGCGATATGAAACTTAACTTCCGCGAAGGCCAAAATGCGCTCATCTTCGCGTTGTCGTTCTTATCTATATGTGTTGCGATCTCAAGCTTTGGTTTGAAAGATGTCACCGGTTGGTTGCAGCTCACATTTAAAGAAGGTCTCACCGTCATCGGATGGGTTGCACTCTGGAAGCCAATGAATCTCTTTTTCTATGATTGGTGGCCCATTCTAGAGCGTATGAAGCGCTTTGAGCTTCTGCAAAGTATTCCCGTCGAATTTCGATTTATTGAAAATTGAAAGTACCTCGTAACATTTCGCAATTCAGGGCGTCAGGTATCGGCAGCCGGCAAGCTGATACCCGATACCTGATACTTGATCTGGTAACTGCTACTGATTGCAGACTGAGACTGAGACTGAGACTGAGGCCGAGGCCGAGACCGAGACCGAGACTGATACTGAAAAACCGCTGACCGAGGACTGCTGCCAGTAAACTCCCGACCGCGTTACCTGTCTCCAAAAAAGGGACGGATAAAATCTTTTTAAACTTCAAAAGTTACTTTAAACGCTTTTAATCTCCGCGAATTGTCACTCGCCTTGAAAGGCATTCATGTCTAAAAGCTCGACAGTGCCCCTCGTTCGAGCTCGCATATGGCACTCAGGTTGCTCAGTGGATAGAGTTGGTTAAAGATTTTAAGCACCGTTGAAGCGGTGTTAAACGAAAGGGAGTATTCAAATGGAAATGATCACAAGTATTAGCCAAGCTTTTAAACATGGCGGGATCTGGATGTGGGTGATTTTTATCGCTCAGATGTTTTCGATCGCAATTATCGCTGAGCGCGTTTTTGCTTTGTATATCAATCGCAAAACGGATTCGAAAAAATTCGTGAAGCTTGTTGAAGAAGACATCCGTAGAGGAAATCTTGATCGCGCAATGACTAAAGCGAAAAACATGGGCGACAGACAGCCAATCTCTCAAGTCATTATCGCGGGCGCGCAAGCAGCTCAAGACATGGGCGGAAGAGAAGAAATCCAAGCTAAGATTGATGAAGTTCTTTTAGCTGAAAATGAAATCTTAGAGAAACGTACTGGTTTCTTAGCAATGGTTGGTAACGTCGGAACTCTTTTGGGTCTCTTAGGTACAATCATTGGTCTTATTGATTCTTTCTCGGGTGTTGCGAATGTGAACCCAATCGAAAAAGCATCATTATTGTCATCTGGTATTTCGATGGCGATGCATTCGACCGCTTACGGTTTGATTATGGCAATTCCAGCTCTTGTTATGTACGCAGTTTTGATGAACCGCGCGCACACTCTAGCTGAAGATTTAAACCAAGCAGCTTTCTCAGTTTATAACTTACTCAGTTTTAAATACGAATCGGTTCCTGCAAGAAAGGTTCGTTAATTATATGTCAATGGTTGGATCACAAGACAAAAAGGATCTGAACTTCGAGCTTAACTTGCTTCCGATCTTTGACATTCTTTCGGTTTGTATCTGCTTCTTGCTTATGTCTGTTGTTTGGATCGAAGTTTCAAGTATGAAGGCAAGTCAAAGTGTCGGAGCCTCACAAGGGCCCGCTGACAAAATTGAAAGCCTCACAGTAAAAGCCACTGATAGCGGAGAATTAGAGATCGAAGTGAAGAACGTAAAAGATAAAGCGAATTTTAAAGTTTCGACTGTTCGCGGAGAAATGAACTGGAATGAATTAGAAAGAGTCTTATTTCTAATTCACACCGCTCATCCGCAACTCGTCACTGGGATAATAGCTCCTAGTGAGAATTTCGAATACGGCAACCTCATTCGAGTTATGGATGAGTTTAAAAAAGCCGGCATTCGAGACATGGGAATATCACCCATGTAAGGGGTTTTGGAGCTCTTCAATGAGAGCTCTTAATTTTAGGAGTTAAAAATGGCTAGGCAACAGATTTTAAAAAATTCAGGATTTTTGACGAGTGCACTCTCGAATCAATCTCGAATTTCGCAAAACAAAGCGCGAATGAAAAAGTCGATTTTAGCAAGTTTGACTCTCACATCATTAATTGATGCGTTTTCAATTCTTGTTATTTATTTGCTGACCAATGCAAGTAATACTCAAATTCCGTTCGATATGAGAGGCGGAATGCAGATGCCGCAAGCGAAACTTTCTGAGTCCTTAAGCTACGGAAGTGTTGTTCGGGTCATGAACGGTGAGTACTTTGTTGATCAAAGAAAGATTTCAGTTTCTGAATTGCCAGTGAAGTTACGCGCATTGAAAGAGAAGAATCCAACTGAGACGATTATCATTCAAGCGGATCGTAAGCTTCCGTTTTCACAGATGAACCCAATTATATTAGCTGCAGCTCAAGCTGGAGTTGAGAAATTTCAATTCGCAGTATTGGCCGGCGAGGTGAGTGCAAGATGAAAAAACTGACACAGTTTTTCTCATTCTTGGTTTTTATATCGCTTGTTTGCAGCGCTCAAGCTGAACAGCTTGATATGGCTACAACAAACGATGTTGTGAGTCGTATGGAGAAGGTTTTATCCTCTCTTGAGAAGAATTCTGAATCTTATTTGCCAATGCAACTTCGCCTTGCCGATCTCTATGCTGATCGCGCAAGACTTTACGAAGTAAAAGATGCAAACGCTGGAGATGAAACTGCTAAAAAAGCAGAAGCAGATCGTAAAAAAGCAATTGCCATTTACATTGAAACCTTACCTAAGTTAAAAGGTGATGACCATTCACGTGTTCTTGGGCAAAATGCTCATTTATACCAACTCACTGGCGGTAAAGCGAAGGCGCAAAGTCTTTACGGAAAAATCTTAAGTC
>JAYUEB010000321.1:0-1733 GCA_043739525.1 Bdellovibrionales bacterium | reverse complement strand
TAAATAACTTGAAAACAGAAAAAAACTCAGCTAAGACTGAAGACCTTAAGCAAACTTGCTAAGTCAATACGACAACAAGCCTGAAACTTTCCGAGAGTTTTGTCCTGGCGATGATTATTGTCATGTCTGGCACCTTCTCGACCTGCTACCAAAAGGTTCCGACAATTGGGGACCCAAATATAAATACGAAGCCAAATAATGAGAACGCGAATCTTAGCTGGAGCGAGTTCCCTTGCTCCAATTGTTTTGGCGCTTGTGATACCTAAGTGCCCAATGTGTTTAGCTGCAGATATCGCTCTTGCTTCAGCCGCTCTATTAAGTTGGCAGGGAGTCTTAGGGGCGGCATTTGCATTTTTACTATTTGGAATGTGGTTGTATCGACGTCAGAGGGGCTTGAAAAGCCCCATTCAATTTAATCAATCGAAATGACGCCTGGATAAGAGGGTTGACGATACGGAGTGGTCGGATGCTTATCCAACATATTTTTCATGCGCTCTTCGATACTTTCCTTCATATTGTGGCGAGTGTTCAGTCGGTCCGTTTCAGTCGGATCGGCTTTGGCGCCCGTCAAAGCAAAGAAAGTTTGAAGTTCGTTTTCGCCTCGGAGTTGAAACGAATATGGATTATTTCTAAAATCATATTTTCTGGTAACTGTTGGGTCGTTAAGAGATTGTCTCAAGAAAAAATATCTCTCATTGTAGACAATAGGTTGTTTTGCCTTTTGGCCAGAACAAATAAGAATTCCGCGTCCAAGGGCGTTCAATTTTTCGTCACGAATTGCAGAAGGCATTTCAGGATCTTTTGATCCTACGCGGTCAATGAGTTTTTGTGATTCGATAAATGCAGGGTTGAGGCGAATAGTCATACATGAATCGTACTCGTTGATATTCAAACGAATGCTTTCTTGGTCGACATTGAGGCTCACGCTTGCGCCACCTGATGAGCCGCTGTCTGCGGAGTTACTTTTCGATCTGCTCCAGCTCTTATCGACGCTGACTCCAAATGGGCTTAGGTAATTTAAGATTTTTGATTTTGAAAAGAGTCCGATAAAAGCCATCGGATTAAAGCTAACAGATGAACTTGTCGAAACCGAGTTTGAGATTCCATACGAAGTTGATTTGCTTGAACTCACGTCAATGCCAAATGTTCCCAGTGGCTGAGAGTTTTCTGTTTGCTTAAAATCTGAAATCTGGATTTTCTGTTCGAAAACAAATACGGAGCCTGCATTCTTTTCGATGCTTTCTTTGCATTCGCGAGCAAGATCATCAGCCAAAACGATTTGTCTTGGCGGGATTATTTTGCCGATAGCGTCTATGACATGTTCGGCAGTTTCGGACCACCTCATGAGCTGATTTGAATTCAGGTAGGGCACTGAGCCTGCCTTATTTAATCCTGGCAAATATTCTTTGAACCACAATTTACAAAGATGAGTTGCAAACTCTCTTTTAAACTCGTACTGAGTTTTATCCAACTTTCTAACGGCATCAACATCGTCATCAGATTGCATGTTTTGAGATGGCGAGTAGCTAATAAATTGCGAGATCATCTCCGCATTTATTTTGTGCCTGTCACCGAGAAGTTTTAAAAATGCATCGATATTTGATCTTCCCTTTTGTGGAGCTGGAATAACTGCGTTAACGGATCCATCAATTTCTTCATTGACTGAATTCGTATTAATTAAAACGAGATCACTGAGGGTACTTTTCGCAAAATTTGCGAGGCTAAATGCTTCG
>JAYUEB010000320.1:0-1733 GCA_043739525.1 Bdellovibrionales bacterium | reverse complement strand
AAAGGCGAAGATTCATAGCTGATTTGAACGCTGGCAGGATCATCACCGAATTGGCTAACTTCATCGAGCGCGGCATTGCGAAGAGTGAGACGAGGCGTCGCTTGCATTTTGATGTTTTGGGTTTGACCCTTTTCTCTTAACAATCTGTAGAGACGCGCCAAGTTTTTAGGCCATGTTTTCGTATTAAAATATTTAAGAAGTGCAATTTGTGCAGCTTGAGGAGGAGGATTACTTTGAGCACCGACCGTACTCTCGTAACTCGACCTGGTATCGGCAAACTCATAAACTAAGAAATTCGAGTCATAAGTTAACTGGTCTATTTCATGAATTCCTAAGCGATCGAGTTCACTCACCAGAAAAAACAAGGTCTGCTGACCCATAAAAGGATCATTCGAACCTTTTATGTGAAGATGTTTATTTTTTGGGTTCCACGTTAACTCTGTTTGGTAACGAAATTGAGGACCCAAAATAGACAATGCCCAATAGCTCGTGATAATTTTTGATATCGATGCAAGGCGAACCGGCGAATCGATATTGGTTCCGTATATCGTCATATCCGCTGGTGAGACGCCTGGATCATCAGCATAACAAAATGAATTGGGAAGATCTCCACTTGCGAGGCCTTTACTCAAAACATCAAAGTCATTTGCAATTTCATTTGGCGCAGTCAATCGTGCTGACAATGCTTGAGAGGAAATTTGGGCGTGAGCGAACCTCGCGCTAAGTGCAACCGCTATCGTAATTAAAATATTGAAAGCATATTTCAAAAAGCAACCCCACAAAGAGAAAGGCCGTCTGTTTATACGCTAATATAATTTTTTTTTCGTGTGTAATGATTTTAATCTAACGCCGCCGCAGGTCACGCCTCAAGATCGGAAGCTCTTTTCTCAACTTTGAGAGCTTGATTGATGGCTTCCATAAGATGTACTAGCGACACCGGCTTACCAACGTGAGCTTGAAAACCAGCCGCCAATGCGCTCTCAATCTCATCTGAGCGCACATAAGCCGTCAAAGCCACAGCCGGAATCGATCGCAGATTTGGATTCTGACTGGCTCTCAATTTTCGAATGAACTCGAGACCACTCTCCTCTGGCATGCCGATATCACAGACGATGAGGTCGGGCAGAAAGTGTTCCAAGACTTCACGAGCTTGGAACGCAGACTCGGCATCGGCTATCTCAGCGCCCTCTCGAACCAAGAACCTTTTTACCAAAACGCGATTATCTTCGGAGTCATCAATGATCAATATCTTTTTATTTTTCAAATGAACATTTGCTTGAGTTTTTGGTTGAGAAGTTTGCGTTTGAATTTTTTTATCTTCGACAGAAACTTCTGATCTGAGACCTCTCAGCGGAAGAGTTACTTTAAAGCGAGCACCCAATCCTTTACCATTACTTTCTGCTTTAACGTATCCGCCGTGAAGCTCGACTAAATGTCTGACGATTGAAAGCCCTAGACCTAGACCGCCATAGCGACGCGTATTACTCGCATCTTCTTGTCTGAATCGATCAAAAACATAGGGTAAGAATTCAGGGTCAATTCCTGAACCCGTATCTTTTACTTCGATACTCCAGCTGTCATGAGAGGTCTTGAGTCGAACCGAAACTTGTCCCCTTGCAGAAGTAAACTTAATTGCATTCGAAACAAGATTCCAAATAATTTGATGGAGTCGAGTTGGATCAGCATAAACTCTTTGGGGAGCCGCCACGACATCTGTAATGAGCTCAACACCT
>JAYUEB010000319.1:0-1735 GCA_043739525.1 Bdellovibrionales bacterium | reverse complement strand
AGAAGTGATGATTAAATATGATGAAAAATTTAGTAAGCCTTCTGTCATCACTCGTCCGCAGCTTGGTTCAATTAATGTAAGCTATAAAGCAAATGGTGAAATCGAAAAAGTTGGAAGCAAGGATGGACCAAGCGTTGCCATGCAGGTAGCGTCTACATTTAATAATTTGCTGGAGCTGATCGCACCGGCTACAAGTGAACTGAGCTTATAGTGAATACGAAATCGAAACAGAAACAGAACATGTCCAGAAAGGCTTTCATTATGCCTCACATCCGAAATTTACTTTTAATATTTTCAGCATTGATTGCGGTGTTCAGCTTAGCAACTGCCCGCGCAGCCGATGAAGATCACGGCCCAGGTGAGTTTGCACCAGAAGCACCTTTTGTTCTAGAAACAATTGCTCCGGGACCACCTAAAGCTAATTTTAAATGTCCCTCTGATGCCAAGACTGGCGAGAAAGATCCTAACTGCGAGGGCACGACCGAAGATCAACCGCAATCTTGTCAGACTTGTCCGAATTGCAAAGCGGTCCCTGGTGGACTTTGCAATCAACAAAGCTTTACCGATCTTCGTTACGAAATAGCACATCCTGACTCTGCAGATAAAAGCAACCATCGTGGCCGCTCCGGTACAACGACGGATCAAGAAAATTAATTTAAGGCTCGCGACATCACTTTGGTGTCGCGACTGGATCAGCTCCATAATTTGCTTAAGCACATTCTTGCAGTGGTGCCCATTGTATTAAAATTGAGCTTACTTTACTTTCTACAGAAATTTCTGTTTGCTAAAACCACGCTAAATTGTTCAACTATATTCACAAAAATACGAGGAGACCTTCGTGGGTATGAATGAATATACGAATATCAAAAAAGCGTTACAGATATTTGGGAGTGCGCTCTCTTCCTCGGAACTTGAAAATCAAATTGGTTGTGGCCTTCCGCCTTATGCGAAAAACTCTGAAGGGCGTAAACTTAAATCGTGGTCCAATCAAGAATTGGTTCTTGTTGGTGAGCAAATTGGCTTTTTAAAAAAGCCAACGACACCGCAAGCAGTTTCTATTTTCGTTACAAAGGGTGGGGTTCTAAAAACCGCGCTGACCCTCAATATCGCCAGGCTCGCAGCCCTTCATAATATCAAAACATGTGTTATCGGACTCGACATGCAATCGGACATTACCGAAATTCTTGGTGGCGCTGAGGCCTTTGAAGATGACGAAAATCTTGAATCAGCACTCGAAAAAGTAAATCGTGTCCGTGGACTCGCCCAAGTTTTTGATGGGTCTGCAAAAATTGAAGATCTGATCTGTTCAACTGATTTACCAAGTCTCAAATATATTCCCGAAACTCCTGAATTGGTTGCCCTCGATCAATCACTAATGAATAAGAATCGCAGAGAATATTGGCTTAAAGAAAACGTCGTCGATGTCCTCAAAAAAGATTTTGATCTCATTTTGATGGACTGCTCACCTAATTGGAACCGTCTTATTACCAATGCTTTAATGGCGAGTGATCTTCTCATTTCTCCGGTCGAGTGTAAGATCAATAATTTTCGAAATTTGAAAGTTTTTCGTGCCCTAGTCGCTGAATTTCGCAAAGAAATGCATAAAGATTTAAATCACGTTTTTGTTCCAACAAAATATTCGGCTTCACGAAAACTGAGCCGCGAGATTTTCAATTGGTACGCCGTGCAACTCCCCAACTGTATTCAAACACCTATTAAAGAAAGCATCGTTGGA
>JAYUEB010000318.1:0-1738 GCA_043739525.1 Bdellovibrionales bacterium | reverse complement strand
GCCGTTGAGTCTTTTACTCTTCTGAACTGCCGCCACAATACTTTGAGCCGGAATTTTGAGGGATCGCGAGAGCGCTTGAGCCACTTCTTCTAGGTCTGTAATATACTGAGGAGCAATCGAGGCTTCAAAGCCTGGTAGATTCTCGACTAGAATTTGTCCGTTTCGATCATAAATAATTCCACGAGGAGCTGGGATCTTTGTTTCTTTGATCGAATTTTGTTCGCTAAACTGTCTGAGCTCTGCTCCGTTGATGATTTGAAGATACCAAAGGCGGGCAGCGAATACGACAGTCGTAAATAAAATCAATCCATAGACTAGGCGGTAGCGTGAGGCGTATTCTCTTGCTTCTTGTTCGTTACTGGCAACATAACTATTTGCCATTAGACCACCTTGCCAGTGCTGTCGATGCTCTCTCGACCAAAGACTTCGTCTATCCAGATAAAGGCTCTGAAAAATATGGGAGCAACAAGTGCTGTGAGCATCGCTTCAATAATCCAATCTAAGAAGTGCGGAGCAAAAAATTGGTGTTCTTCCAGCAGCATCGCGGCGATCCATTTAAAGAAATGAAAAAAGAACCCAGAGAGTCCACAAATAAGCATCGAATAAGTGTAGTTTGACCAGAAAATCCGTTCCTTGAAGATGCGAGCGCTAATGCCTAAAACAAGACAGCTACAGAGCATGACTCCGTCTGAAACGGTTGTCATCGTTGCAAGAACTGCAGCAATCAAAATCATTGTAATAAACATTTCAACTGCATTCCGGTGCATCGAAACATAAACGAGTACGGGGATCCATAAAGCGGGAGATGGGAAATAGCCGGCAATTTGAAACCACAAAGAGGTCTGCAGACTTGCCGCCACTAAGGCAAACAAGAGAAAGCAAAAGACATTTGTGTAAAGTAAAAAGCGCTCTTTCAATTATTCTCCCTGACGAACCGGTGAAGGATCGTTGATCGAATTGATATTCGCTTTTGGAAGTTCCACTTTTTCTTGAGGAGATGCCGCTTGAATTTTAGACGTATCAAGACGGGGAGTTCCTGAAGAATAACCAACAAGTTTAGACAATAGAGGAGGACCAAAGTCTCCTGTACCATATTTATTCGAAAAGTCTTCATTTCCAGAATCGAGTACAACTAAAATTTCTTCAAGGTTCGAAGGGTTCACAATCGGCACGACTTCAGCTTCTTGACTGATTCCAAACTCGGTCTTTTTAACGCTGTTGATTTTTCCGATTGGAAAGCCTTTTGGAAAAATACCTTGAAGTCCGCTCGTCACGACTAGATCACCGGCTTTCACGTCATCGGCGCGTTCAAGATATCTGAGACGGCAAAGTGATTTGGTTTTTCCCTGAACGAGGCCACGCGCTCTTGTACTTTGCACTAAGGCATCAATACTGGCGGCGCGGTCTGTCACAAGTAAAACCTGAGAAGAGTAGGCTTCGGGCTTAAAAACGTAGCCGACAACACCCTCAACAGTAATGACGGCCTGGAGTTTACGCAGTCCATCTTGAAAGCCACGATTAATGCGAATCGAATAGTGATCGGGAGACAAATCGCGCGAAATGACTCGAGCCGCGATTGTTTTCATTTTGCTCTTTTGTTTGAAATCTAAAATTTTACTGAGTCTTTGGTTCTCAAGCTTAAGTTCTGTCAGGGCACCTAGCTCAGCGTGAAGCTCTTCGTTCTCTTTCAAAAGGCTTGCATTGTATTTTTTAATGCCCACAAGCTTAAGGTAGGTCG
>JAYUEB010000317.1:0-1744 GCA_043739525.1 Bdellovibrionales bacterium | reverse complement strand
CCGACCAAGTCCTAAAGGTCGAAGTAAAGGCGAGAAAGAAGTCGGCTAATGAAGATCCAATCGCAATTGTGGGGATGAGCTGTCGTTTTCCGGGAGATGTGAATAGTCCCGAAGATTTTTGGAAATTATTGAGTGAAGGTAAAAGTGGCATCTCAGAAATTCCAAAAGAGCGTTGGGACATAAATGACTTTTTCGATTCGGACCCCGATGCTCCAGGTAAAATGTCTACACGCAGTGGCGGATTTGTAACTGATCCCTCTTTCTTTGATGCTCAGTTTTTTGGAATTTCTACAGTAGAAGCCAAAAATATGGACCCTCAACAAAGGTGGCTTCTCGAGTTATCTTGGGAGGCTCTCGAAAATGCAGGACTCCCTCCGAATCTGATTTTTGGAACTCAAACTGGCGTTTTTGTTGGCGCCGGAAATGTGGACTTTGCTTCGCTCAGTAAATCCGATTACTCCACCGCCAACTCGTTTTCACCCACGGGGGCGGCAAGTAGCGTCGTCGCTGGCAGATTGTCCTATTTATTAGGAGCACAAGGCCCAGCCATGTCTGTTGATACAGCCTGCTCGTCGTCATTAATGGCACTCCATTTGGCAAGCCAAAGCTTAAGGTCCGGAGAGTCTGATCTTGGTATAGTTGCTGGGGTGAATGCCATTTTTTCACCGGGTTTGCATATCATGTTTAGTAAGGGAGGATACTTAGCGCCGGATGGTGTTTGCAAGGCCTTCGATGCTTCGGCTAATGGTTTTGTCAGAAGTGAGGGTTGTGGAGTCTTAGTCGTCAAAAGATATTCAGATGCATTGGCGCAAGGCGATCGCATTTTAGCAATAGTGCGTGGTTCAGCGGTTAATCAGGATGGCAGAAGTAGTAATTTGACCGCTCCCAATGGCATTGCCCAAGAGAAATTAATTCGACAAGCTCACTTAAATGCAAATATTTCAGCTGGGGATGTGAGTTATTTAGAAGCTCATGGCACGGGAACACAATTAGGTGACCCGATTGAGATGCAGGCGTTGGGGAGAATTTTCAAAGATTCAAGAGTCACAGATGAACCTCTCATGGTGGGGTCGGTGAAAACAAATATTGGTCACCTAGAGTTTGCGGCGGGTGTCGCCGGCATCATAAAAACAGTTTTATCTTTGCAACACCATAAAATTCCAGAAAGTCTTCACTTTAAAAAACTAAATCCAAATATTTCAGCTGAAGATTTTTCGGCTCTCATTCCCACTCGTTTGATGGATTGGAAACCAATTCGTGGTAGGCGCGTTGCTGGCGTGAGTTCTTTTGGATTTTCAGGAACAAATGTTCATATTGTGCTTGAAGAGGCAGTAGAAGTTTTGCCGAAATCAAAGACCCTTTCTAAGGAGCGTGAAAATTATTTACTTACTTTGTCTGGTCGTGACCAGAATGCGCTTAGGGCTTTGGCAGGAAATTATCTAAGTTATTTTTCGAAATCTGAAGGCTGTGCTTTGGGAGATATTTGTTTTACTGCGTATCAAGGGCGTACTCATTTTGATGAACGTTTAGCTATTGTCGGTGCGAATGTAGAAGAAATCCAAGCTAAGCTTAAAGATTTTATGGATGGTCGAGATGCGATTGGAATGACGTGTAGAAAAGTTTTCACTGGCAGTGATAGCAAATATGTCTTTTTATTTTCGGGTCAGGGTTCGCAGTATTCAGGAATGGGTAAGGAGTTGTATGAGCAAGAGCCAGTATTTCGCAAGGCAATAGATCAATGTGC
>JAYUEB010000316.1:0-1744 GCA_043739525.1 Bdellovibrionales bacterium | reverse complement strand
AGTTAAGGGAGAAAACACCTATCTCTCCTCAAACAGCAGCAACATAAATTCGGCTTTGTCTTTCACCAGCTTCGCACTCAAATCTTTTACTTGAGCTTCAACCACTACTTCAGTCTCTTGTGTGAGATCACAGGTCAGCAAGGCTCGGCGTGTGGGCATGGCTTCGGTTAATTCACTCAATAATTTTTTGAGACGGTAAGGAGTATCCATCAAAACTACAGCGCGCTTTTCAGTTTTTAATTTTTTAATTTCGGCGGCGCGCGCTTCGTTTTCGGCAGGCAAAAACCCGCGAAAAATAAATTGATTGATGCGTTCGCCACTTAATGACAATAAACCCATGAGGCTTGAAGCTCCGGGCAGGGTGCGAACTTCGACTTTATTTTTGCGACACAAGTTGATAAGTGCCGCTCCTGGATCGCAAAATCCGGGCGTTCCGCAGTCTGAAACTAAAGCGACATTTTTTTCGAGGCAAATTTTTAATAGAGCTTGAACGTCGTCGGGAGTCGAATGTTCATTCAAAACCTCGAGTGGTTTGCCTTTGATGTCGAGGCTTTTCAAAAGTTTGCTGACCTCTTTAAATTCTTCTCCTATGACGACTTCTGCGGCCTGCAAAGTCTCGATGGCACGCAAGCTAATGTCTTTTGCGTGTCCGATCGGAGTGGCGATGACAAAAAGACTCATGAGCAGGACTCACTCGTAACAGCGACTGGAGGTTTTTCAAAATCAGAAATTCGAGGTTGTGAAGTTTTGAAATCCCACAAATCTTTATCAAGAAGGTGCGAAGGTTGCAGATTGCCAAGAGATGCCAACAAGCTATCACGAATATGTGGAATGACAGTTTCAAGTTGATCAACTAACTTTTTGATCATACGACGTTTGTAATCTCCGTGAACGGTTTCGCCACACATAATTGGGCACTGACAACAAATAACCGGAAATCCCATTTTCGTAACATAAGACTTAATCATCGCTTCAGAGGCGTAAACTAGAGGGCGGATCACGACATTTTTGCCGTCATCAGAAAGAAGTTTGGGAGCCATGCTGGCAAGTCGTCCAACAAAAAAACTATTCAATAAAAGGGTCTCGATAAAATCATCTTGATGATGGCCAAGAGCGATTTTATTGCAATTATATTTTTCGGCGAGACCATACAATGAACCACGTCTCAGGCGTGCGCAGAGAGAACACGGAGTGTCCCCTGGTTTGGTTTTTTCTTCGATGATACCTGCGATGTCAAAAAACTCCATGTGATATTCAAAGCCATGTTTGCGAACATATTCTTCGACAATGTCTTGTCTAAAACCCGAGTAACCTTGGTCGATATTCACGGCAATGATTTTATAGTCGACAGGAGCACGCTTTTGCATCTGACTAAGGATATCGAGAAGTGCCCAGGAGTCCTTTCCGCCAGAGATGGCGACCATAATGCGATCTCCGTCGGAGATTAAATCGAAATCGCCAATAGCCTGTCCAACCGCGCGAGTGAGTTTGGTGTTGAGTTTGTCGAGTGACATCTCATTCCAATTGGGTTGCGCTTGGGGAGTTTTTGAAGCTTCACCTTGCAGAGTGAGTTTGTTCCCACGGCGCACCAAGGTGTCTTGCATGAGAGCGCTGAGTCCAGGTAAAAATGAATTAAATTCGGCTTCGTCGTTCATGGCAAATCGTGTAGCCTAGATCAGATAACAAGTCAAAGTGAGTGAAACTATGAACAATCAGAGACTCATACATCCTTGGAAGGTCTTGG
>JAYUEB010000315.1:0-5387 GCA_043739525.1 Bdellovibrionales bacterium | reverse complement strand
GGAGATTGCTCTTAACTCCGTTTCGACCGCGAACATGTCCATCGAAAACAAGTGCGAATACGTGATCAGCAGAACTAATTTTAGTTTTAGGAGAATATTTAACGACAATTTTATTAAGAGCGCCGTTACTATCATAAGTTTCGGTGACACTCAAATTAACCACGAAATCGTTATAGTCTGAGTCACCTGCTGCGGGATAATTATCGTTAAAGGCAATTGTTGCTGGTTGATTGAGATCATTAAAGGTCAAGACTGATGATGGAGGAAGAACTGGCGGCACTGTTGGCGCTGGTTGGTTCGGAACATTATTAAAGGCACTTACTGTAGGTGGAGCAGTTGAGAACTGAACTTTTGATGAACAATTGTTATAGAGGAAGCCCAAAGTGACCAGAAATCCTAATACAATCACTTGTTGCGATTTCAACATAACAAGCTCCCATTGATCCAAATTACAGACCGCGTATATATTGAAAAAGCAAAAGATGCACCACAGTCGTTCTCAAAGTGATCCTATCAAAAGCGTCAGTTTTCTTGCGAGTGTCTTACTTTGGACATGCGTGTTTAAGTTAACGACAGGTGACTAAATATTAGTGGGCATTGGTAAGCTCATTCTCAAACTGAGACGAAAAATCAGTCGGCAGTTTTCAAGCAGCCGTTCGCGATCAGCGGTCTGCCAGTCAAAGTCGCGGTTTTCAGATATCAGTTTGCCCGCCCCTGCCTGCTGCCACTGAAACAGAAAAATTGTTAACCGAGGACAGCTGCCAGCAGACCGCAAACTGAAGTGACTCAGCTCAAAAGTGGCACTCACTTTTGAAAATCCTTCCTTATACAAGCTTTGGCGACGCATTTTAAAGGCATACAATCTGCATTCTTGGTTGTCGTCGATAAAATTCAAATCATTCATGTAAGCTGAGGTATCTAAAATGAGGACTTTTTCAGAAGCTATTGCAGGTTTTAAAACGCGTGGACTTCGTACTTTGATATCTCTTTCGGTTACGGGAGCGGTTCTCTTATCTCCTCTGCAAAGTTTTGCATGGGGACCTATCGGTCACCGTGCGAATATGGTTGTTGCAACTAAGGAGTTACAAAGAACTCCTGAAGGCCGAGAAACTCTTAAGATTCTGCTAGAGATTCTCAATGCAAAAAAGAACGGAAAAGCCTCTGGTTCAACTATTACTTTAGATCAAGTCGCAAATCTGGCAGATCAATTGAGAGCAGATCCACGTTATGCAGGACTTGCTCAACTCCATTTTGCAAATGTTCCTGAAGGTATCGATAGTTATCAGCAGCTTAAAAAAGACGGCCTGTTGAATCCTGAGGGAGATGTTGTTTCATCAAGCCTCTATTTACCAGAATACTTTTTGACTGGCGATAAATCAAAACTTAGCCTTGTTCCTGCTCTTGCAGAACAAGACAAAATAACCCCAGTTGATCCAAAATTTGTTGAAGAAGTTTGGCTTCACTTTTTAGGAGATAACGACCAACCCTTGCACCTTGGCCACGTGGACGACAAGGGCGGCAATATGACTATCGTTGATCTCGAATATGGCGGACAAACAGCAGTTAATTTTCACAGCATGATCGATGGACTTTTAAAGCAACCTTTTTCATTTACCGAATACGCTCAAGACGCGTACAATAGTATCACCAACAAAATGCGTAAAAAATGGAATAAGCAGAGCTTCTTGACTTCAACGAATGAAAGCATTCAAGAAGTGGGCGTTCTATACGGCTTCTTTAAGAATTTCCGTACGACTCAGATGACTTTAAGAGGAGCACCAAGTCCTTACAACGTTGTCCCTGACGCTGACGGAAACTTTCAACTTAAAAATGGTGGTACCACAAAAGTTCCAGGTCCTGACATCGTCATTCCAGGCCCAGTTGGCAAAAATCCGAGCGGTGATGATCTGTACAATGTCCGAATTCCCATATTGAGCGAACTCGATCAAGAGAACATCGCAAAAATTTGTCAAAGACAAATTATGCGTGGCGGAGTTGCGTCTGCGAACCTCATGATCCGAAGCGTATCAAAATACAAAGAAGCATATTATAAATACCGCGCTCAACTTAAAGAAGAACGTAAAGCTAAAAAAGAAGAAACCAAGGCTCAAAAAGCTCAAGACGCAGCCGACATGGTTTGTAAATCAGCATTCAACTAGAGTGACATTTTAAGTCACCTCATATGGAAATATCGACATGATTATAGGGCCTATAATCATGTCGTGTCTTTAAGGCGTTGGCACATTTCGTGAAGTCTTTATCTTTGCAATGAGATTTATTTAGGGAGTAAGACCAAGTGAAAACACAAAAAACCATTTACGCTATTTTTTGTATCGGTCTATTAATGGCCACTTTGGCAAATTTCACCGCTTGCGGTAACAATACTGCGGGATCAACTGCTGTTGCTCCAGCAGCTGTTTGCGTTGCCGGTCAGGTCAATACTCAATACGGATGTCTGACAACTGCGAATTGCAGTGGTGCTCAAACAGGCTATGGTTTTTATCCGACAACAAATTCTTGTTATCCTCCAGTCGCAACAAGTGTTGGTCTCGCAACTTATGGTCAAGTTGGTCAGTGGACTGGCGCGATGACTGCTATCAATCAAGGTGTGTTCGCCCAATTGTTACAAGCTTCAGGCTACTGCAACCAATATAATATCGTAAACTGGGGTGGAGCAAACTGCAAAGCCTATACTCCCGCAGGTTTCGTGGCACTTATCTATCAAGGTGGATCAACTGTGACTGCTGAGATTATGGCTGGAGCTTCGAATCCAGCATATATTGGTTTAATGAATGTTGCGGCTGGTGGCGGTACTTACGGCGGATACGGCAACGGAACAATCACCATCAAACGAATCATGTCAGTGAATCCAGTTGGGAATGGTCTTAGACTCACTGATAACTACGGTGGAATTAGTATTACTGACGTAAACGAAAGTTTTAACAGCATCAATATGAATTTAGTTCTTCAATACGCTGGACAAACACTTGCGAATGTTCTCGCTCTCAAATAAAGTTCTGCTTCTATGCCACTCGAAGTAAAATGCCCACGATGTGCTAAGCTCATTGTTTATTCAAAAGATAATCCTTACCGACCCTTCTGCTCGGAACGCTGCAAATTAATTGATCTTGGCAATTGGGCTGACGGCAAGTACGCCATTGAAGGCAAAAAGATTGATCCTTCACAAATTGATCTCGAATCATTAACAGAACAGCCAAGCTCAGAGAGCGATTCCGACTCCGAGTAAAGATTCCGTAAAAATTTTTTGGCACACATCTGAAAAAAATGAAATTTGATGTTGACGAAGCTGTTTACATTGGATTGAATTCTTGGTGTAGCAATAAAACATTTGTCATCAACAATGACAACAACTGTACACAACAAAAGGGAGTACAAATGAATAAAGCAGAATTGATCGAGCACATCGCTCACAATACAAACATGACTAAAGCACAAACAGAGCGCGTTCTCGAGTGCACAATCGACACTATCCGTAAATGTGTTAAAAAAGGTGACGATGTAAAACTCGTTGGCTTTGGTACATTCACAAAATCAAAAAGAAAAGCTCGCATGGGCCGTAACCCACAAACCGGCAAAGCAATCAAAATTGCAGCTGCTTGGTACCCAAAATTTCGCCCAGGTGCAGAATTTAAAGCTTCTGTCCGATAGTTTTCGGATAAGTCTTTTGATTTTAGATCAAATACTGTAAAAGGATCGAGCTTGCTCGGTCCTTTTTTTTTCGTATTTTTTATTAGTGTTAGGTACTACGTATGTCGAAAAAACAAATCAAAAATATCGGTGTTATGACAAGCGGCGGAGACGCCCCTGGAATGAATGCAGCCATCCGCGCAGTCATGAGAATGAGTCACCATCACGAAATTCAAGTGACCGGCATCATCGGCGGATACTCAGGCTTAGTCGCAGGACAATTTATCAATCTCGACATGAATTCCATGGCAAATATTTTAAAATCTGGCGGTACGATCTTAAAAACTGGAAGATCTCGCGAATTTCTCGAAGCGCATTTTCGCAAACAAGCCTTTGATCACCTTGTCAAAGCCCAAATCGACGCCTTTGTTTGCATTGGTGGCGACGGCTCGTTCACTGGGGCTCATGCCCTCATGGCTGAGAAAGGCGCGATCTGCGTGGGTATTCCAGCTACGATTGACAATGATATTTACGGCACAGACTACACCATTGGATTTGATACGGCAGTCAACATTGCTCTCGATGCGATCGATCGCATTCGTGACACAGCATCAAGCCATGATCGTCTTTTTATTGTTGAAGTCATGGGCCACGATTCAGGATTTATCGCGGTAGATGTTGGAGTCGCAGGCGGAGCAGAAGAAATATTTTTTCCAGAAAACCCAGTTGCGATCGAAGATGCAATTGAACACATCAAACGTAGTATGAGTCGGGGAAAAAAGAGCTCCATCCTTGTTACCGCTGAAGGAAAAAAACCAGGTAGAGCTTACGATTTAGCAGAAGCCATTCGCAAACGCGCGGGTTTTGAAGCCAAAGTTTGTGTGCTTGGTCATATTCAACGAGGCGGAGCACCCACCGCTCGTGATCGCATTTTAGCTTCGCGCCTTGGTGCTTTCGCGGTTGAAAAAGTATTGCAAGGTGAATCCGATATTATGGTTGGACTTCAGGCCGAAAAATTGGTGACCCACAAACTTTCGAGCGTGATTGGCAAGAAAAAAAATATTCCAAATGAATTGATCAAACTCGCACAAATTTTATCCGCCTAATTCAGAGTCAGGATTCAGGGGCAGGCAAACTGATACCTGTTATCAGTAGCAGATTCTGGCAGACTGAGGCCGCTGTTACCTGTCTGCCTGTTTCTGCTCCTGATTTCAGATATCAGTTTGCCTGCCCCTGAAATCTGAATTTCCTCTGACTGAATCTGACTTGACCAGGACAGCTCCTCCGCTTAGGATTTTTGTGATTTCACTAACTTTTGGAGGACTCAAAATCATGTTCAAAACCAATTTCATCTTGGCTTCTGCTCTCACTCTCACCCTAATCGCAACACTTAGTTTTTCTTGCACAAAAAAAGACGACTCCGCATCACCCGCGGCCGAATCCAATACTCTTATGATCGGCGAATATGGTTCTATGACAGGCGCTGCTGCAACTTTTGGCCAGGGAACTCACCATGGCGTTCAGCTTGCATTTGAAGAGCAAAATAAACTCGGCGGGATCAAAGGCAAACAACTTGAACTCTTCGTTGAAGATGACGAAGGTAAACCTGAAACGGCCAACGCGGTTGTAACCCGCCTTATCACTCAGAAGAAAGTTTTAGCTGTAATAGGTGAAGTCGCAAGTTCAAATACTTTGGCGGCAGCTCCTACTGCTCAACAATACAAAGTTCCGATGATCAG
>JAYUEB010000314.1:0-1754 GCA_043739525.1 Bdellovibrionales bacterium | reverse complement strand
GCAGCTCGGACAGGTTCGGCAAGAATCAACCATGCAACCGACACCTGCGAGATCACCGACTTTAAATTTTGTTACGGCACTACCAACCTGAGTAACATGCCCCACGATCTCATGGCCAGGGACCATCGGAAAGCGAGATCCGCCCCACTCGTCTCGCACCGAGTGAATGTCCGAGTGGCAAACGCCACAATAATCGATGTGAATCAAAACATCTTTAGCGCCGAGGTCCCGACGTTGAAAACTGAAGGGCTCAAGAGGTGAAGCTTTCGTTTTGGCTGCATAGCCTTTTGCTGAAATCATAACTTATCTCCTTTTAGTAAATTCTGAGCGGCCACAACCACTGCCGAAGAATCAAGTCCGTGTTTTTTATAAAGATCGCGAGCTGAGTAAGCGCTTTGACCAAAATGATCGCCAATTGCGAGTGACTGCATTTTGAATGAAACGCCATCTAACTTAAGCGCATGACAGAGCATCTCGCCCATACCACCGGTCGTGCGATGTTCTTCTAATGTCACGATGGCTTGCGTTTTAGCAAGAGCGCTCTTCATCGTCGTGAGATCGACATGATTGATAATCGCGGGGTTCACCACGACTGTACCAATTTGTTTCTCAGCAAGCTTTTGTGCAGCTTCCAGAGCCTCACTGACGAGCGAGCCCGCAGCTACGACACACACTGATTTCGAAAAAGATTTGGTATTATCAAAAATAATTTGCGAACTTTTAAGTTGATAGCTGACATTTTCAGGTACGAAACTTTTTGGAAAATTCTCTCTTCCGAGAAAAAATATGCGTGTTGGCGGAACTTCACCTTTTTTGCGAGCCTGAGCAAAATCTTCTATGGCAAGGCCGATAAGACTTTCAGCTTCACGACTCGAGGTCAAAGAATAGACTTCAACATGAGGAATAGATGAAACCTGTGAAAAGAAACTCAGAGCTTGATGAGAAGCTCCGTCAGCCGCATCTTGAAATCCGGTGTGAGAAAAAATAGCGATGATCGGAGCTTTCGAAAGGCTTGCCATGGTAATCGGAAGAGCACCTTTTGTAACACCAAACTGAGCAAAGGTATCGACAACCGGAATAAATCCAGTCAATGAAAGACCAATCGCCGCACTCACCATATTTGCTTCAGCAACTCCGATATCCAAAGAGGATTCGGGAAACTCTTTGTGAAAGTCTGCAACTCCAGTCGAACCCTGCAAATCTGCGGAGACCGAAACGACCGGCAAACCAGCTTGACGCTTTTGAATAAGTGCTTTCGCAACTCCGACTTGAATTTTCTCATCCGTTCCGAAATATTCGGCGCGAGGGAACTCAAACGCTGCAGGTTTTTTAAAATTCTTTTCGTAAGTTTTTAATTCTTCTGCCCAAGCTAAAAATTCCTTTGGAACTTCTGCGCCATCATAAACTTCAGTTAAAAATGCTCCGAGCTCTTCGGCCTTCTTAAGAGAAAAGCCGTGTCCGCCGCTATTTGAGTTCTCAGATTTTTTATTTCCTTTACCTTTGATCGTTCGAGCGTGAATCAGAATCGGCTGACTCGAATCCATCTTCACTTGATTGATCGCTTCTTCAATCGTCGCCAGGCAAGCTTGAATGTGATGGCCATCTTCTAAAAACATCACCTGCCAACCGAGTGCTTTGAGAGATGAAAAAGTCGGCTCCATTGAAAATGCATCGCTTTCAATGCGACCCGAAAGCTTTGTGCGGTTATCGCTCACAATACAAATAAATGGCGCGAGCTTTCCACGACGAGCAAG
>JAYUEB010000313.1:0-1755 GCA_043739525.1 Bdellovibrionales bacterium | reverse complement strand
AAGACTTTGCGTTTGATAGGCAAATGTCACCGATTGATTAAAGCCTCTTTTGTACATATAGTGTGAAAGCATCATCATGTGCGGCAGAACGACATAGTAATATACATTCTTTGGAGCAGCTAGCAGGTACTGGCTGGTTTCGTCACTCACCAGGCCTTGCTTGGCTAGGATGTACGAAGTCAACTTATTTAAAATCAGTGCCTTCGCACAAAGAGACTTGAGACTCACGCTAATTTCGCGACTCTGGTCGATGACTTGCGAATACAAATCAGAATTTACAATCTGATTTTCCTCAGATACAACCTGGCTCATCTTCATATTAGCCCACAAAACTTTTTCTAGAAACTCGATTTGAATATATCTCTTGAGAGACTCTGAAAAAGCCTCGTAGTCTTGATGTGTATTCTCCCAAAAGACGAAGGCCTCACTCAGCTCTAAGTCGCCATTGTAAAGACGATCAATTAAATAAAAGTACTCATCTTTTTTTGACAATTTCTTGAGTTGAAAATTAGAAATAACGCGAGGATTTTTTAGAAAGAAATCGTCTTGCCGACGACTAAAACTTTGATCACGCTTCTGAAGTTCGACGAGCGCAGTCAAAAAATCAGACGTTAAGTTTTTTGAAGAGTCATACAGGTTGCTTTTCAGATTGACCAAAAAAATATCGCGACCAATTAATCCGTTAGCAGAATGAGCGGTCAATGAATACTGCCAAGGTGAAAAAACTTTTAATAGATCTGATAAATCCCGACTCCCTTTTAGAGCTGGATCGGTCAACACGATCGAAAGAAAGTTTTGATTTTCTCTAAAAATGATATCCTTTGGATTCAATTTTGTGAAATTGTTCAACTCTAATGAGCGTTTAACATACATACTAAGAAGCTCCGGCTCCGCCTCTTGGTTTTTAAGTTCAAAGGCGAGAAAAAGCATTTTATAATAATCGCTCAATGAACTTTTTGTTTTGGCAATCAACATCGCAATTCGAATTGACTGGGGATCTTGTTTAAAGATCTCAATACTTCGACACAGATGGATATTATCACGGCAAGAAAATAGTAAGACATTCTCGTACTTTTCTAAAACTTTATTTTTTTCGAGCGACGTATCTGTCTTTGAATGAAGTTCGAGGATCGCCTGATTGACCCTAGATATGCGCTCTCGAGTCTCGTTTGAATGAGCTGTCTTAGGTGCAAACAATTCATTTGCATCAAAAATAAATTTCTCAAAAGGCTGAATATCTGTCATGTAAGTTGCTTGGCCTTTTTTTAAACTTTGGATAGTTGTTTCTTCATGCGCGCCCACATCAACATGAGGATGGCCCTCAAGAGTCGGACTCTCGGCCTCCTGTTTTTGAAGTGGCACGCTCACCTTCGTACAACTGGTCGCAAGCACACAGAGAAGCGCAAAAACGAGTTTAAATCTCATATTGCACACCGAATCCTACGATTTGGCGGTATTTATCGACAAACCATAAATCAACATTACTTTGATCAAGATAACTACCATTTGAATAAGAAAGAGACAGACTCCAGTTGCGATATTTAAAGTTGAGTCCTTCTGAATTTTCAAAATGCAAAGTACTGATTCCGTCTAGCGTGTGAGATACGCGTGCGCCAAATCCAATATTAAAATTAACAAATCGGCCCAATCGCAAAATGTTTATTAACCCGTATTGGGTATAGTAATCTGGATTAGCCAATGTTGTTCCGGGAGAATATTCATAGCGATTGAAAACATAACCAGCCGCTAACGAAT
>JAYUEB010000312.1:0-16267 GCA_043739525.1 Bdellovibrionales bacterium | reverse complement strand
ATAAAAGCAAAATACTGAACAAGAAATGTTTAAGCATGCGGTTACATTGAGCAAGCCATATGCCCCTAAATAAGTGTGCAAAAGTTTCAAAAAATCGACTCCTTATGGAATTTGAATGGATTTGAGAATTATTGTAAAAATTACCCTTATAATAAGGAAAAACCCCCGCACAAAAATAGGCCAGTAAAGGGAGTCATCTCACGCTTGCTCAAGGTGCCGTGCCGAGATAAGCCCCGTTCCTGAGAATTATGCCACCGATCGGACAATTTTTTCGTTCATATTGCCACACAGACCTGCCGAGCACGCATTCTGTGCTCTTAGGCATGGAGGGGACATTGCAACCTGTAGTTGTTTGAGTTTTCAACTAAGAAGGAGATTTTATGGAAAATGATAAAGCTGTGTTTGGAGTTTTTAAAACTCGTTTAGCTGCGGATAGAGCTATCGATGCTCTTAAATTAGATGGATTTATGAATTCAGAAATTTCTGTGCTGTTGCCAGATCATTCTCGATCAATTGATGAGTCTTTAACGAGAGAATCAAAAGCACCAGAAGGGGCTACAGCCGGAGCAAGCACTGGCGCGGTCATCGGCGGAGCTCTTGGGCTCTTAGCAGGTGTTGGTGCACTTGCGATTCCTGGAATTGGTCCTCTCGTTGCTGCTGGCCCTATCATGGCAGCACTTGCAGGAGTTGGTGTCGGCGGAGTTGTCGGGGGAGTCAGTGGTGCTTTGATTGGTCTCGGCGTTCCTGAGTTTGAAGCAAAACGTTATGAAGACTACGTCAAAAATGGTGGAATCCTTGTATCTATTCACACCGATTTTGCCGGTGTAGAAAGAGCGAAACGCGACCTAGAAGCAAACGGCGCAATAGATGTCGCGGTCACTCCTGAGGCAGGGGCTGAGTGGAAAAATCTCACTCCACCCATGCAAAACATTGAAGATATGAAACGCGCAACGACAGATACTTATCGTCCGCTGATGTAACTTTCGAAAAAAAGTAGGAGCTTGAATGCGCTCCTACTTTTTAAGTCTTTGGTCCAGCTGTCATCTCTTTCTCTTGCGGGTAAGCTGATGACATATGAATGTGCAAAAATATTTTGAGAATCGAAAAGCCTTTGTCGAGAGTGAGCAAAAGTTTCGTGAGATGTGTCTTAACTGCAGACAGCCAAGCTTCAATTGTTATTGTTCACACGTCAAAAGTTTTGATCCGGGTGTGAAGTTTGTAATTCTCACTCATCCTATTGAGGTACGGCGAAGAATTGCAACGGGTCGGATGTCGCATCTTTGCCTTAAAAATTCGGAACTCATAGTTGGTCACGACTATTCTCGAAATCAAAAAGTGAATGCGATCTTGGCGAACCCTGAATATCACTCTGTCATTTTATATCCGGGTCGGCAGTCTTTGAACATTTCAACATGGTCAGATGATGAGCGAAAAAATCTCATTCCATCAAATAAAAAACTCGCAATCTTTGTGATTGATGGCACTTGGAATACCGCTCGCAAGATGCTTCATCTTAGTTCAAATCTTAAAAGTCTTCCTCAGATCTGTTTTACTCCTAATCGGCTTTCGACATTTAGGGTTCGCAAGCAACCAGCGCCTGAATGTGTTTCAACAATTGAGGCGATTCACCAATGCATTGGTCTTTTGGGTTTATCGCAGGAGCATGATCAACTATTAGAAGTTTTTGACCAATTGGTTGAACAACAACTTGTCTTTGTCGAGCGAGCTAACTCGCGCCATACAAAAAGAAATCGCAGGTCGGCGTGAACTCTCATGCTTGATATTTATATTGATGCCGACGGATGCCCTGTTAAAGAAGAAGTTTACAAAGTTGCAGGACGCTATCAGCTCCGTGTGATTTTGGTCGCTAACAAAAGATTGCAGATTCCGATCGATCCTAAAATTGAAATGCAGGTCGTTTCGGGCGGGTTTGATGCCGCCGACGACTGGATCGTCGAAAACGCTGAAGCAAAAGATATATTAATTACATCCGACATCTTACTCGCCGATAGAAGCATTAAAAAAGGCTTACGGGTTTTAAATCCAAAAGGAAAAGAGTGGACCGAAGACAGCATTGGCTCTGCAGTGGCAGGTCGCGAGCTGATGTCGAATTTACGCCATATGGGGGAAATGAGGGGCGGACCGGCCGCGATGGAGAAAAAAGATCGCTCACAGTTTTTAGGAACTCTTGATCAAATTATTCAGTCTCTGAAACGCTTGACACGAAGCCCCTTAGGCCAATAAGTTTCGGCCCATGTCTTCTGAAAATCATATTTTATCGGCGATTGAGACTCTTGAGAAACTCTCTCAGGATCCTCATCTCTTGGCTTCGCTTACACCTGAGCATCGCAATGCTTTATTGAAAGCTGCTGGACAATTTTCACGACCCAATAAGGATGAAATTCGTATACGTCAAAAGGCCGCCATGTCGGGTCGTCGTAAGGCCGTGACTTTGCAGGATCGCAAAGCAAGAGCCGCGACTGGAATTCGCGAGGCGCGCTTATCAAGTGTGTTTCAGGCTCCTTTAAGAATTTCGGCTGGCGAAGAGAAAGTTCAATTTTTGAAATCACCTCGCAATTGTTATGTGTGTAAGGCTGAGTTTACGCGACTTCATTTCTTTTACGATTCGATGTGCCCTGAGTGCGCGGATTTTAATTACGATAAGAGATTTAAAATTGCGGACCTCACTGGTCAGGTCGCAGTCATCACGGGTGCTCGTTTGAAAATTGGCTATCACGCAGCTCTCATGATGTTGAGATCGGGTGCTCGGGTGATTGTGACAACAAGATTTCCGGTTGATGCCGCTTTGCGATTTTCTCGCGAGCCTGAGTTTTCTCAGTGGGGCGATCGACTTCAGATTCACGGCTTAGATTTAAGACATACTCCGAGTGTTGAGCTTTTTTGTCGCTACCTCGAACAGACTGTTGATCGTCTTGATATTTTAATTAATAACGCCGCTCAAACAGTTCGACGACCTCCGGGATTTTATTCTCACCTGCTTGAGAATGAAAAAATGTCTTTTACTGATTTGCCTAAAGAAGCTCAGCAAGTTTTGAGTGAGAGTCAACAATGTCGAGCTCAACTCAATTCACTGTGCTCATCAGGAGCGGGTGAATCATCAGCTCTCGTTGCGTGGCACGGACAGGGACCCGGTATTGGTTTAAGAGCTTCTGCACAGCTTTCACAGATTCCATATTCATATGATAATTCTTTGGCCGTTGAAGAAGTATTTCCGCGAGGCGAGCTGGATGCCGATCTGCAACAAGTAGATTTGCGAAAAACCAATTCTTGGCGTTTGAAGTTGGCAGATGTTCCGGCGCCTGAAATGCTCGAAGTACAATTGGTGAATTCAGTTGCGCCTTTTGTGTTGTGTAGTCAGTTGGCACCTCTCATGAGACGCGATAACACGGGTAAAAAACATATTGTGAATGTCACGGCGATGGAAGGTAAGTTTTATCGCTTCACTAAAACGGATCGTCATCCGCATACCAATATGGCAAAAGCCGCATTGAATATGTTGACTCACACATCAGCAAGCGACCTAGCAAAAGACGGTATTTATATGAATGCGGTTGATACAGGCTGGGTAACAGATGAAGATCCGGCAACTCTCGCAAATTTAAAAACCCAAGTACATGATTTTCAGCCGCCCCTCGATATAGTCGATGGAGCCGCTCGTATCTGTGATCCGTTCATTGACGGAATCCTCACTGGCAAGCACTGGTGTGGAAAATTCCTAAAAGATTATAAACCTACTGACTGGTAACATGTCTGATCCCTTAGACTGTGAGAGAGACGAGAGGGGATGTTCTCCTATGAGCACTCGGGCTCCTGCCCTCGCGAGCATTTTTTGCGCTTCCCGCAAAAAAACGCGTCCCGCTTGCTCGAGCTGTTCATAGGAGAACATCCCCTCTCGTCTCTCTCTCAGTCTAAGGGATCAGTTAGGATTAGTTTTTAGAGTGTGCCTTATATTCACAAAATGAAATGACGGTTGAGCCACTCCAATAAGTGATTTGATAGATTGTCTTATCAGTTGGATTTTGTCTCATCCAATAGAGCATTCCGGGAGAGCCATCTTTGTTGATGTACTCAACTCGTGCGGTTTCAGACGCGACAATAATATTGCGACCAAAACTTTTCCATTCAGGTGCCATTTGTGTGCGAGCAGTCGGCACATCCCATTTTGCAAACTCGTCACTTTGATAAAAGAAAGCAAAGATCATTGCAAAAAAGGGCTTTGCATTTTGATCCTCTTTATCAAACATCATCACTCCATAGTGGGTGTGATTTGGATCATACATGGAACTTAAATGATAGCATTCACCACTATAAACCGCAGGCTCAAGCGATGGAGTTGTCGCGTGGTCAAAGTTGTCTAAGATTTCTTTCATCTTTGAAGTGCAGCCCGTGTAGCACGCGTCGGGTGGAGTGTCAGGAAACGCCTGCGCATTGAGAGCTGTCATAATGAATCCAAGAGCTAGTATCGCTTTAATCATAAACTTCTCCTTTTGATATCAGAAAGTCTAAGTCAGCTTTCACGAGATCGGCAAGTTCATATACGTGCTGTCCTATCGAAACATTTTCGAAAGAGAGAGCCCTTGGGCATGAATTGATCTAGGGTCCTTTGGGCGGCAGCAGGCTTCATGTTCTGAGCAGACTGCCATAAATCTTCAAACAAGATTTGAGTGGAGCCCACAGCCAGAGAAGGGAAGGCACCGTCATCCACCTCTCCATAAGCGACCACCAAGAGTCTTGAGAAAAGTGATTTCAAGGCGCGGCCATATGCGGGTTCGTTATCTTTGCCCCGTAAATCGGTGAGCTTTTTAATTTCTTTAGTTGAGAGGGGCGAATCATCCTCTAAAAGATCAAAAATGTCGCGCGCTTGAAATGTAAGATCTTCAGTGTTGGGTTTCTTCAGGCAAAGCATAGCCGTAAACAAATCCCGAGAGAAAAAAGTGGCTCGCCCTTGATACCATTTCGAATACACGACTTCGCCACAATCAGATAAATGCTTCATGAGAAGCCACATTTCGCCAACTTTGTTGTCGCCGGTTTCATTCCACTCCCAAACCATTTTTTTTTTAGGGTGGAGTTCAGCCCAAAGTGAATTTGGCTCGGGTCTGTTATTGATCGGGAAGACCAGCAAAGCCCCTTGTTCATTAATTTTCTTGATGGCAGATTTAACTTTCATTTGAAGTCACCATATCACGATGGTAGTAAGAGGCCAACCGAGGAGCGGCTCATGTTTGCAAAAAAGTTTTTAGTTTTTTTGGCCTTACTTGTTGGAGCGCAATCGAGCTTAGCAGCGGTCTGGCAAACCCGCCGCGAGTGGGATTCAAATGTCGAAAAAGATTTCGCCGCTTGGGTTAAGACTCATTGGACTGAAAGCGTATTCATGTCTCCCGACAGCCCTTATCGTGGGATCGAGACCGATTGTGCCCAAGCAACTTATGCGATGCGAATCATTTTTTTGTATGAAAATGGGCTTACATTTAAAGTTCGAAATCATAATGGCGGACCCAATACATTTCTTTCAAATGAAATGACGAATTGGGATAATATCAGCGATCCAAACTTAAGACTCCGCGCTTTTTTGAATTTCATGTTTTCAAACATTAGTACTCGCACGCTTGGCCTTGATACATATCCTGTTGCGGTGACTTCTGAAGGTATTAATTCTGGAACTATTTATGTGGATCCAGGCAATCATTCGGTTCAGGTGATTGATTTAACTCCGCAGGGAGTGCCGATCATTCAGTTTTCGACAACTCCACGTTCTGTGAGATTCTTAACTCGCCTCATCGCTTTTCCAGAAATGATACCGGGCCAAGCAAAGACCAATCGTGATGATGGTTTTAGAAGATTTAAAAGTCCGGATCAGTTGTCGATGAACCTTCAAAGAATTCCTGGCTTTAGTGAGGAGCAATTTGGTCTTGCGGCCCAAGCTGAAGGCGATTGGACTGAGTACACAAAGATTTTTGCAAAAAAACTTGCGAAGTTTGCGGTCTCTCCAAATGCTCAAGCTCGGCAGATGATCGATAATATTTGCCAAGCCGGAGCTGATCGTGTGAAAGCCGTTCGTGATGCGATGATCGTTTTAGCACTCAACAGCGATAAAAATGTTCGCTGCATGGATTCGGGAGATTACTACAATACGTCGACCCCTGATCGCGACAAAGTTTTGCGCGAATATTTTGTTCAGCTTAAGAAATTGACTCAGGATTCTGATTGGAGTTTGGCAGATTCCCATGACGCCTACCATATTCATGCGGACTATATTGTTGGAAACTCAAATCGCGACTTTGCAGCTGACGAAAAATGTGACTTAAGCGATAAAGGGATTGGGGCTCCTCCCGGCCACTTTTATTTGCGGGATCTTTATCAGGTTTCTATGGGTAATAAGTTGGTTTCGGACCCTAATGCGACTTTAGAGCAGAGATGGGGCCTCTCTGCTTTTAGCCCCGTTTGCAAACAATATTAGGCTACAGATTTCCGGCAGCAGTCCCCAGTCGGCAGTCTTCCAGTTTCGGTGGCGGTCTTCCGTCCGTTGCCTGATTCTGTTTCTGATATCTGATATCAGTTTGCCGGGCCCTGAAATCCGATTTTAATTTGCAAGATTTGGTAATTGCGCTTAGGCTTTCCGGTATGCCGTTTTCATCTTTGACCGAAATCTTTCTTACAATCGTTCTCTTTCTTGGAGTTTGCTTTCTCTTAAAGCCGCTCCAGCGCCGTTTTGAGAAAGTTTTTAGAAAGATCTTTAAAAATCCTGAACACGAAGTGATTGATGTCACTCCCAAGCAAAATAAAAAGGAAAGTCCAAAATAATTATGAATGATTTATTTAATTTTAATGATCGCGCTAAAACTGCTAGCCAAATTGCAACTGCGATTGTCGCAATCGTCATTTTGGTGAGTATCATGGCCTCGTTTTCAGTTATCGCTCCCGGCAATACGGGAGTCATATTTAATTTGTGGACAGGCTCGTTAAGAGCGGTTCCTCAGGGAATGGCTTGGAAGACTCCTTTTGTAACAGATGTTCAGAGTTATCCGACAGCTCTTCGAACTTATACAATGGTTAGACGTTCGAATGAAGGCTCGGCGACAGGCGACGATAGCATTGATTTACCAACTGCCGAAGGTCAGCATATTCGTCAAGATTTGTCTGTAACTTACAATACCTCTGAAGAAAAGGCGGCGCAGGTTTTTAAATCTTTTCGAGGTGCGGATATTTCAGAAATTGAAGCAACTTTTATTCGCCGAACGATCATAACAGTCGCGCAAAACGTAGCAGGACAAATGAATTTATCCGAGGTGATTTCGTCAAAACGAAATGTACTTCAGGATCAAATTCAAAAAAATCTAACAGGTGAACTCGAGAAAATGGGATTTCTTTTGGATAAAGTAAATTTAGGCGCAAGCCATTTACCGCCATCACTTGAAACTCAGATGCAGCAAAAGATGGCCGCACAACAACAAGCTCAACAGGCAGAATATGAATTGCAAAAGCAAGAGATGCTAGCCAAAGCAAACGTGGCAAAAGCTCAAGGTGAGGCACAGTCGATTCTTGTGAGAGCCAAGGCAGAAGCCGAAGGAAATCGCCTCTTGCAGGCGACGCTCTCTGCGGCCCTCATTCAAAGCAAAACCATCGAGAAATGGAACGGGATTTTGCCACAGGTGACTGGTGGTTCGACACCCTTCTTGGACCTGCGGGCTCCAACAAAATAAAGCGGAGTTTCTGAGGCGGCCTGCCCGCACCAGTCGCTGATATCAGGTATCAGTTTGCCCGACCCTGATCCCTGATTGACCTTGGCCCAAAGCTTGCATTTTTAAATTCTTTTAAATCATTCTTTTAAATCAAATTGTTTCAGTTGAGTTTAGGCTAGTGGCGGGCTAGACAATTTGCAATTCGGGATAATTTTTACAAGGCGAACTCCATATGATCAGTACTTCAAATGTCAGTCTCAGCTTCGGTGCTAAAAAGCTTTTCGAAGATGTGAACGTTAAATTCACGCCAGGAAATTGCTATGGCTTGATCGGAGCCAACGGAGCCGGGAAGACGACATTTTTCAAAATTCTCTCAAAAGAGCTCGAGCCGAACACAGGCGAAGTGGCGATTGCGCCCAACTTACGACTCTCAGTTTTAAAACAAGATCATTACGCCTTTGATGATCAACAAGTTTTGAAAACAGTGATGATGGGTAACGAAAAACTCTACAAGATCATGATTGAGAAAGAAGCTCTTTACGCGAAGCCCGATTTTTCAGACGCCGATGGTGTGAAGGCTTCTGAACTTGAGATGGCCTTTGCAGAACTTGGTGGGTACGAGGCTGAGTCTGAAGCCGGCATCATGCTTGCTGGTCTCGGTGTTGAAGAGTCTCTTCACTCAGGACTGATGAAAGATTTGGAGGCTGGTGGCAAAGTAAAAGTTTTGCTCGCGCAAGCTTTGTTCGGTCAGCCCGATGTTTTACTTCTGGATGAGCCCACGAATCACTTAGACATCTATGCGATTCAGTGGCTCGAGGAATTTCTTCTCAATTTTCAAAACACAGTTATTGTGATTTCGCATGATAGGCATTTTCTCAATAAAGTATGCACTCACATGGCCGACATCGATTTTTCAAAAGTCACAACCTACACGGGTAACTATGACTTCTGGAGACAAGCAAGTGAATTGGGTCAGCGTCTTTTGTCAGATCAGAATAAGAAGAGCTCGGACAAAGCGGAAGAGTTGAAAGCCTTCATCGCCAGATTTAGCGCTAACGCATCGAAGTCACGCCAGGCTTCTTCAAGACAAAAACAGCTCGAGAAACTCGAATTTAATGATATGCCGAAGTCGACACGTAAAACCCCTTTCGTGGGTTTTGATATCAAGAAAGAACTTGGTAATGATATTCTCTTAGTTGAAGGGCTCTCAAAATCTCTCAATGGCGAGCCAATTCTTAAGAACATTAGCTTTCGTATGAACAAAGGCGACAAAATCGCTTTGCTCGGCAAAAACGATTTGGCTAAAACTTTACTCATGGACATTCTTGCAGGTGATGTGCCTGCTGATTCAGGTAAATTTTCTTGGGGTGGATCAACTATTCGAACCTATTTTCCAACTGACAACTCAAAATATTTTAGTGGTAGCGAAGAAAATTTAATCGACTGGCTCAGACAATACTCTGAAGAAAAAGATGAATCTTTCATTCGAGGATTTTTGGGTAAGATGCTGTTCAGCGGTCCAGAAGCGCTTAAGAAGCCTAAAGTTCTATCGGGAGGCGAGAAGGTACGCTGCATGCTCGCGAAGATGATGCTCTCAGGAGCGAACGTCCTCCTGCTCGATGGACCAACCAGTCACTTGGATCTTGAAAGTATTACGGCAGTAAATGAAGGAATTCAAAGATTCAAAGGAAGTGTGATTTTCACTTCACACGATCATGAGTTTGTACAAACTGTCGCTAATCGTATTATCGAAATCGATATAGGAATTACCTACGATAATCACATTAGCTTTGATGATTATATTGAGAGTCAGAAAGCTAAAAAATTAGTTGAGAAATAGGCATTTTTAACGAGATTATTTTTTATTTTCTTTTTTGACATTAGCTAAATTATTAAATTGCTCGGGAGTCATCATAACTGAGATTTCCTCACCCGCGACTATTTTTTTAGCTTTAACCAATGCTCTGTCCAACACCAAGGTCTGATTATTTTGATTAATTTTCACATGATCGGCGTCGTATGAAATAATTTTTCCTTTAATTTCGATCGAAGAAATAGAGGCGATTGCCGTTGAAATCGAAACTAAAATAAATAGGAGGGAAAGAACGTTTTTCATTTCACGGTGCTTTCTTGAACTCTTGGGGTTAGTTTAGGTTTTGCTTCCAACATATTCTGTCTATAGACCACAATGCTGTTGTCCGACATACATTTCATAGGATCTTTGGGACAGAATCCATCGTTATCTGTTTTGCATGCGACTACGACATTCGCGTCATTAGGAAGCGTCGCAATTTGAGCGTCTTGTTTTTTGCGACAGAACATTTTTATTTTGCAGTAGGTATTGTCCTTGGTTCCGCATTGTTCTGCAAAGATGATATCGGCTTCTCTTTCATCGTAGGCGCAATCATAATTGTTTATGTATATTTTTGTAGCTACCTCCGAAAGAGCTCTTTGAGCTGTTGCTGTAGGAGATAGAGCTATTGAGCCTGGAGAATAAATTAAGCTTAAGAGTAAAATCACAAAAACGATCATTTTTTGCATGGATCCTCCTTACTCAGATTAACATAGGTCACACAACTTTAAAGTCTAGTTTGGTAAGCTCTCTCAAGCCGCTTGAAGGTCCAATTTCGATTTTTATTGTCAAAATCAAATGATTTGGTCGATTGAATCACGCTAGCAAAATGAAGACGAGCTTAAAAAAGATCTTCATCATTTTTTCCTTAGGTCAAAGCTGCGTTTATCTAGCGAGCCGTGTAATTTGCCAAATAGAGATTCATATTACAACGGATAATTCCAGTAAACTCTTGCATTTCGCGCCTGACTCAGCCTAATGCCTTCAGTTCAAAAATTTTAGCCGAATCCCCAGTCACCCAAGATGAAATTCGATTTGTCGCAGAAGAGATGAAAAGTTGGCTTTTCACAAATTCGAACTGACCCGCAAGCCAAAATGGTCCCCCCTGAGCATAAGTTTGCCGTTCAAAGCTTACAAAACCCTCGGATTTACTTAGGTAAATGCCGGTTTCTCCTGGCATACGGCCTGCAAATCATCAAGATGAACATATTATTCGGAGTTTTACCTATGAAAAAACTGCTTTTATTGACTCTTGTTTTTATCGCCACATCTTCTGCGTGGGCAGGCGCCTATGTCGGCCAATTAGTTCAGCCTGAAGGTCCTGAGGGACAAGTTTACCTTCAAACTAAAACCAGACAAATTCCGCTTTCGTATTCGCCCGACCAAGCTGCTGCGGTTATTTCCCTCGTGAACCAAGCGCCTTTTGTTGAGGTGAAGGGAATTCGCCGTCGAGCGACTGGGCAAATTGAGATCGCTGAAATTCCAACAATGATGAGCGGCAATCTAAGAGTTTCTGGAAAATTAATTCGCAGAGAAAATTACAATGGTCCTTATCCATTTGAAATAAACGGTATGCCAGTTAAAATTGGTGCCACAAAACTTGTGAATGGTGCCGCCTTTGATGATCAAAGTTCTTCATATTTTGAAGGCCGTGATGTCTTCGCGATCGGAACAAAAGATCAGTACGGAGCTTTTGTTCTTGAGTCTGTTGTACGAGCTGACGTTTGGTCAACTAGCCAAGAGCGAGTGGTTGATCCTGAATTGGCAAATGACTTTAAGAAATTTGCCGATGCTCCGATTCCTTTTGTGATTGATTTTATCAAAGGCAAAATTAAGTCTAAGTCTCCTGCATATTTTAAAGGAACACTCTTCGCAAAACCCGATTCAAAAGTTGAAGCCGGAGATTCTGTTCTCATCATTTCAGCCAGCGGTCGTGAGGCCGACAGTATGGGCGGAGTGAATGGACATTTTGCTTCTGGCCAAGGCCGCGTCGACGCCAATGGAAATATCAGTGACGGCGACATGTTCAATGTTTATGTGACCAACGAAAAACAGATTAAGCCAGGTGACGTTAAGATGGCAGATTATTTCGGTCATGTGATTAGTGGACAAAACAACTATCGCCCAACATATACGCTGACTCTGTATGGTGTTCCTCAGGAAAAAATTCAGCAAGTTCGAGATGAACTCGATAAATTTTATCAGTTCTTCAGAGATAGCATGCACCCGACTAAAATTACTTGTGTTGTGAATTGCGCAACTTTAGGTGGTGAGGCCCTTTCTGATATTGGTATCTACGGCATTCAAAGAGATGGCACATCTTCGGTCGATGCAAACTCTCCTAAGGAATTTGTTCATCTCTCGAACCAAACAGCATTGCCAAAAACTCCCGGCTTTGTAGGACAAGTAAATTATCTTAACAAAACGAAACGAGCCGAGTTCATGCCAGGACCAGCAATGGTTTCACTTCTTGAAAATTTGCAAACGCTTGTTGCAAACCCTGAACTTGGAATTTCTCGAGCAGATTTTATATTTAGCGGTCAAACGCCGTCTTCTCGTCCAGTGGGTGGCCCGCCATCAATGGGAGTTTGGAATGAACTTAAAATGCAAGGCAAAGTTGGCTTTAATTTAATTAAATCAAAATTTAAAAAGTTTTTGAGTGGAGTGATTAAAAAGAAAACTCCGACGGCTGCGGTATCTTCGGCTAATCAGTGCGAAGCTTACTTTAATTAATATCTTGAATCTTGCGTCTTCGCAAAGATCTTTCATTGTGGATATGAGTGGGAATTCCGGTCCCACTCCAAGAAAGAGTTTGATAAGTTCCTTCGCGAACTTTTTTAGAATAAATATCAACGCCAATTAATCCATTAAAGTTTGCTTGGGCTGCATAGAACGCAAGTCTCAACAAAGTCTCTTCAGGATCCGGGCAGTCTTCAACTGTTACGGGCGGCTCATCGCTTTTGTAAATACGAGATTCTTTACTTTGATTTTTCAAGAAGACGTTGACGTCTTTCGCGCGCTCCATTGTTTGATTGTAATGTTCAAGCCTTGGCGCGACTTGAGCGTCGTAACAATGTGGACAGTAAGCCGAACAAGTCAGTTCTTCTGGGATCTTTTTTAGGAATGAAAAGCTGTCCACTTCTAAGAAAAGTGCGCAGGTCTTGCAAAGTGAGTTTTTACATAAGCCACATTCAAGGCCGGCTTTGGTTTTAAGACAAATTGAACAGGCCATATAAGTCGACACTCCTGACATGCTTCTAAGCGAAATTTGCCCTTTTTACCAGCGATCTCCTTAAAGGCCTATAAAAATCACCCTATTCACGAGATGAAATGACTTGAACTAACTTTGTTTTGAAAATTATTATGGCTATGCCTATTCAAACTTATCTAACGGAGTCCCAATATGAATAAATTGTCTTTTGTGATCGTTCTTGCGCTTTTAGCAGGTTGCCAATCGAATTCGGATAAGCCTGATGATAAAGCGGTGACAGCAACAGTTGCTCCTAAGCTCCCTGTAACTCTTGAGGAGGCCTTGTCTTCTTCTTATCGCCAAGATGAAAATCGTAAGCGTGATAAATATCGTCATCCTTCTGAGACCCTTCAGTTTTTTGGATTGAAGCCAGATATGAATGTTGTCGAAGTTCAACCCGGTAATGGTTGGTATACTGAAATTTTGGCTCCTTACCTTAAGACAAGTGGTCATTATACGGCTTCATCTCCTGAAGGAGGTGATCACCATAAGACCGACAAAACTTGGATGGATACGGCTCCTGCAGACACGATCATGCGAACGACATTTAATCCTGCAAAGAAGTTGGATATTGCTCCCCCAGGATCGGCTGATATGGTTCTCACATTTCGAAATGTTCATAGTTGGATGAACAAAGGAAATGAGAAAGAAGCTTTTAAATCTTTTTTCAAAGCGCTTAAGCCAGGTGGAATTCTCGGAGTTGTTGAACATCGCGCGGATCCTAAAACGAAAGATAAAAAAGCAAAGTCTGGTTATGTAACTGAAGCTTACGTGATCAAAATCGCCGAGAAAGCCGGCTTTAAATTGGATTCAAAGTCTGAAATCAATTCAAATCCTAAAGACACTAAAAACTATCCAGAAGGTGTTTGGACTTTGCCACCCACTCTGAAACTTGGTGATAAGGATCGTGAGAAGTACTTAGCAATTGGCGAGAGCGATCGAATGACGCTCAAGTTTGTTAAGCCTTAAGCTTTATGGGGCTTTTTATTTTGCTCCAACTTAGAATCTAATTCGTTAAGAATACGAGTCCAGCCTTTTTTGCTGGACTCGAGATATTCGGGAAGAACATTGGATTGAATAAGAGTGAGTTTTGTCTGGGTGTGGGCTCTTTCAAAAGTGATTTCGACTGTACTATATTCCTTTGAATAAAACGGAACTCCCCAGGTAAACGCCAAGACCTTGGCGCGATTAATTTTCAGATATTTACCGACATGATCAATTTTTTGTCCGTCACGTCTGACTCGAAAGCAGAAGGCGCCTCCAACTTGCGCGTCGATATCGACTGACAAAATCTCTTTGTCAGTGGCGAGTAACCAAGTGCTGATATTTTGAGGATCTAACCAAGCATCGAATAACTTCTCAGGTGAGTGATCGAAAAACATTTCAATTTGAACTTGTTTATCTGAACTCATAAACCTTCCTTGTTTACCAAAGTGAGCAGCGATTTTTGGGAGCCATTGGCGTACCAGCCTTACAGTGAAAAGCCTTCGCAAATTCTGGCCGATTTGAGATGACGGCGTTCACTCGAAACTCAGGTGGTGGATGAAAATTTGTCAGCAAATTATCGCGCAATTTCTCGTCTGATATTTTAGAGCACCAGCCTTGGGCATAGGATAAAAAGTACTGTTGAATCTCATCGAATTCTTCAAACTTAGGCGTATTTCTCTTTGGAAGTTTCATAAGCGCCATCAAACCCAGTTTGACCCCGCCATTGTCAGCCAAATTTTCTCCAAGAGTTGCTTTGCCACGAATTCGAAGTTTTGATCCAGGAATAATATCGTAAGCTTCGGTTTGTTTTACGAAGCACTCAGATAGATTTTCAAACTTCTTTTTAGCTGTGGGAGTCCACCAAGCAACAAAGTTTCCGTCAGCATCCATGTCCTTGCCTGAATCGTCAAATCCATGCGTGAGTTCATGGCCAATGGTGCTACCGCCAAGACTTGAGTAATTAGCCGCATCGCTAAAAAGTGGATCAAAAACAGGTGGAACTAACTCGCCAAGAGGCAAAACCATTTCGTTATTTGCGCTAGTGTAGTAAGCGTTGGCTTCCCAGACGGACATTTGCCATTCAGTGCGGTCTGTTGGCTTGCCAATTTTTGCAAGATCACGACGAGTTTCAAATTCAGTTGCGCGAAGCTCATTTAGAAAAAATGAATGATCGTCTATTTCAAGTTTTGAATAGTCGCGCCAGTGATCAGGATAAGCAATTTTGCTTGTCAGTTTTGCAAGCTTCTTTTCAGCCTGAGTTCTGGTTTTTTGATCCATCCAGGTAAGTTTTTTCAAATCAGTTGCAAATGAATCTTTGATATTCTGAAAAAGCACTGCGGTTCGATCATGAATGTCCTTTGCATTTGGAATACTTGCGACGTACGCCTCACCAAGCGCCTCGTTCATTTCGCCAGCGATAATTTGGGTGCAATACTTCCAGCGTGGTGGCAGCTCATTCTGGCCGTCTAAATACTTGTGCCAAAAGTTGAAGTCTTCTTGTTGAAGTGGTCCCGCAAGATAATAGGCCGATCGGTGAATCAGTTTAAATTTAAGAAGGTTTGAAAGATCTTCTGCCTTCATTGAAATTAAAAGAGAGCTGAGGCTCTTCATGAATTCGGGTTCAAGGATATTTAATTTCTTTGGAACTTCGATTCCGATACCGGCGACAAAGGTATCCCAATCGATACCGGGAGCTAAAGACTTTAAGCCGGCAAAGTCCATCGGATGAAAACGTTTTGCCGTGTCTCTTAAATCGTCTTTTTTCATTGAATGTTTTGCGAGCTCAGTTTCAAAAGCTAGAATTTTTGCGCCAATGACTTCGGCATTTTTTTGAGATTCGCCAACCAGTTTAAACATAGCCGCAATATGTGCTTTATATTTTTCGCGAATTTCTTGTGACTTGGCGTCGTCTTTCAAATAGTAATCAGGATCTGGCAGCGACATTCCTCCGCGGTCGACTGAGGCAATCATTTGGCTAGAGTCTTTTAAGTCTTGATCGCTGGTAAATTCAAAAAGCTCGTGTCCGCCAATAAGATCGAGTTCTGCAAAGTGTTTTGCGACGCTTGTACGATCTTTTAAATCGTCAAGTTTTTGTACACGTTTTTTGAGTTCACTGAGTCCGTTAGAGTCGTCAGATTTAATGTCTGAACAACTTTTATAATAGGATCCAAGCTTCGCTTGAGTACCTGTGGCCTTTTTATTTTGTGAAAGGTCTAACAAGATCGCATTGAGGCTTTCTTCAACGTGATCAGATAAGACGTTGCCTTGGCGCCAATAACTGGATTTATCTGCGGGGAGTTTAAAATCTTTGATCCATGCTCCACATGAATATTGATAGAAATTCTGACAAGGATCGACTTTGCGATCGATGGCAGATGGATCTAGAATATTTTGGACTGGAGTTGCTGCAAGAGCGCTTTGTACTAATAGAGTAATGAATGTGTTTATCATTCAGAAATTCTATCAGTGCCAAAA
>JAYUEB010000311.1:0-16309 GCA_043739525.1 Bdellovibrionales bacterium | reverse complement strand
CAATTATTGGCTCCGGTAATTTTCGCAAAGGTATAGATAAGTACTTTGAACTCTATGATGGTCAAGCTGTTACAACAGAAGATTTTGTCCACGCAATGGAACTCGTCAGCGGCGCTGATCTCACACAATTTAAAAATTGGTACGATCAAGCTGGCACTCCTGAAATCAAGGCGAGCTCAACTTACGATGCCAAAACTCAAACATTTACTCTCACGATGAATCAGTCTTGTCCGTCAACGCCAGGTCAAAATACTAAAAAAGATTTTCATATTCCAATCACGATTGCATTGCTTGCTCCGGATGGAACTGAACTACTTGGCGAACAAGTTTTGCATTTCAAACAAGCCAAACAAACTTTTGAATTTAAAAATATCAAACAGCAGCCGATCGCCTCTTTGCTCAGAGCTTTTTCTGCGCCGGTTAAATTGGATTACCAATATTCGGATGCTGAGCTCAGCTTTTTAATGGCAAAAGACACAGATAGCTTTAATCGCTGGGAAGCCGCTCAGAAACTTTTTTGCAGAACCTTCGTCAATCAAGTCGAAGCACTTCAGCAATCAAAAGATCTCCCCGTTTCGCACGAGTTGACATCGGCGTTTCAAGCAGTCATTGCAAATGATCAACTTGATCCACATTTTAAATCACTTCTTCTCAATTTTCCGTCAGAAGCTTATCTCACTCAATTTTTCGAAAAGATCGATGTGGAATCGATTACTTTAGCTCAGGCAAAAATCGCTAAGCATCTGACGCAAACTTCTTTTCAGGCAATCGAAGCACTGACTCAAAAGCTCACTTCACGACTTTCCAAACTAGAGAATCAGGAGTATTCGCACGAAGGTTCAGGTCTCCGAAGTTTAAAAAATACGTGTTTAAGACTTCTCTGTCAAATCGATGATCCGAAAGCTTTTGAGTTAGCTCAAACCCATTTTAAATCTGCCAGCAATATGACTGAGGAAGTCGGTGCACTTCAAGCTCTCAATCAGTTTGATTCAAAAGCTCGTTCTGAAGTTTTTCAAAGCTTTTACGAAAAGTGGAAAAAAGAAACTCTCGTCATAAATAAATGGCTTTCGCTTCAGGCGGCTTGCCCAGGTGGAAATCCACTTGCTCGAGTGCAAAGAACCTCTCAGGACTCCGTCTTTGATAAAAATAATCCAAATAAAATTTATGATTTATTTTATCGATTTGGCTATGACAATTTAAGTGGTTTTCATACAAAGTCAGGACAGGCCTACGAGTTCTTAGTCGATCAAATTTTAGATATCGACTCTCGAAATCCACAAGTTGCTGCACGACTTGTTTCGATTTTTAACCATTGGAAGAAGTTCGATTCGACTCGTAAAGACCTGATGAAAACTCAGATCACCCGAATTGTTGAGACAAAGAATCTTTCAAACAACGTCTTCGAGATTGCCTCCCGCGCCCTCAGCTAATGTTGGCATAGTCCTTGAAGCATAAAAGCTTATGAATCTGAGCCCCAATGGGCTCTTAAATGAGGAGCTTTTTCATGACCAAGGCCTTTACATGCTTAGCAATTTTTGCATTTGCAACTATATCGACACTTTTACTTTCGACTCAAAGTTTTCAAAAGCCCTATCTGGTTGATTCAATTGAGTTAAATAATGATTCGAAAAAAGTCAATTTTACCTCAGCTTCGGAGTATTCAAAGGCTGCCAAGCACTTAAAAGAAGTTGATTCTCACTGTTTTAGTTTTACTCAAACTCTTTTATCAGATTTCAATCGCTTGAAACCTCAAAACACCATTCGAAAACTCGTCATCAACGACGGCTGGAATCTGAATGTGCAAATCAATCATCGCTCGGACACAAAAAATTGCGAATTTAAAATTGATCTCATAAAAAATAATGAATCGTTTCAAGCAATCACTTCGTCTGTTCGCTTAGGTGACATATACGCAAATGAAGTTCTTGCAATGAAACTACAATCTTTTTTAAGCCCTAAAATCGAAAGCCCTGTAAAAATCCAGGCGACTATATCTCACGAAGAATAAAAGGCAATTTCTGAAGGCATTTTTCATATTGATTATTTTAATTTCGAATCAGGCATTTGCCGAACTTCCGGCTGTACTGGATTCAATAATCATGAGTTCAGATTCCTTTAAGACAGTAGTCAGAAAGGGCGAGGCGCCCGAAAACTCTCAAACTTTTTTAACTGCAGTCGGAAATTTACGTAAATTTGATCCTCGATGTTACCAATTTTATCAAGGAACTTTAGCCAAACTCGATTCGAGTCCTTCGATTCAAAACTTAAAAAAGATGAATGCGAAATTTCGAGCTGATTTGGATCAAGACACAAACAACAGCATCTGTAATTTTAATCTTGATATTCGTCGTAGCGACTCGACCATTATTACAGTCGGCGCTACTTTAAATCAGCAACATACTCCTGCCGAGGCCATTGCTAAGATAAATAATTTGATCGACGGAGATGTGAGCCGCGCACAAAGCATGAGCCCTTTGACTGACTTCAATATTGAAGCCGCTAAAGACTTTTTCAAAAAATAATTAAGCGCGATCGTGCGAAAGTAGTCTTTCGTTTCTAAAACGTATTTTGTTCATCGCATTCAGAGCTGCAACTTTGTAAGCTTCGGCAAGAGTCGGGTAATTAAAGACGTTATCGACAAAAAACTCGGCAGTACCATTAAAGGCCATTGCGACCTGACCAATGTGAATCAACTCAGTTGCGCCGGTTCCGATCACGTGTACGCCCAAAATTTTTGAAGTTTCGACGGCGACCAATAGTTTTAGAAATCCATTTTCGTCGTCAATGATTTTTCCACGAGCAAGCTCGCGATAGTTGGCGACTCCAATAACATATTCAATATCCGCCTTTTTAAGATCAGCTTCCTGTAGCCCCACGGAAGATATCTCCGGAATTGTGTAAATTCCATAAGGAAATGTCGCAGGAAAGCTCACTTCTTTTCCATTCAAAGCATGGAGAGCCGCAAGTCGACCTTGCTCGGCACTGGAGGCCGCCAGCGCCGGAAATCCAATGATATCACCGACCGCGTAAATATGGGGTGTCGTCGTTTGATAATTTTTATTCACGGGAATGAGACCACGATCATCTGGAGTTACCGCAACCGATTTAAGATTTAAACTTTCAACGTTACCGATTCGGCCTGCACAAAACAATATAGCATCAAATTCAAGATGTTTTGTTTCGGTGGTCTTTTTGTTAAATAATTCAGTTTTAATTTCAGCATGTTTTGATTTCTTGGTTTTTGTGAGCTTTTTTAAATCAAATCCCAATAGGAGTTGAATTTTATCTTTCTCAAATTGCCTGATAAGTGCTGCGACGATCTCGTGATCAATTGAAGGCAAAAGTTGATCGCGAACATCTACCAGACAAACTGAAATTCCCAGGCGAGCGTAAATACTTGCATATTCACAACCAATAACTCCGGCACCAATAACCAAGAGTTTTTTAGGCTGCGTTTTCATTTGCAAAACGGTATCGCTATCAAAAATACACGTATTGTCGAATTCGATTCCGGCAGGATGCCTTGGCCGTGTTCCCGTTGCTATTACGATAAATTTTGATTTCACTTCGTAGTGAGTATTGTGCGTTTGAATTTTAACATTGTGAGGACTAACAAAAGACGCCGTTCCGTGAATATACTCGATATTATTACGCTCAAGCTGCGCACCAATGACAAGACTCTCGTCACCAATGACATGTTGGGTGCGCTCCATGACATCTTTTAAGTCGTCTATATCTGCACGCTGAAGTGCCGCTTCTCTTAAAGCCTTACTTGGGATTGTGCCAGTATGTAAACATGCACCACCTATTAATTCTTTTTCGATAACTAAAACTTTTTTCTTTTGTTTTGCCGCACATACGGCAGCTTTTTGGCCGCCTGGGCCAGATCCAATGACAACTAAATCATACTCTGTAAATTCAGGGTTACTCGACATCCCTACATTTCCTCATCTAGCTTACCAATTGTAAAGTCTATGAAAAATTATGTTTTGGCTTGTAATAACTGGCCCAAACTTAGGCCCAGCTGTTCAGGATTTTTAAATTGGATCGTTTGAAATCCAAGTTTCTGTGCACCCAGAATATTTTTTTCAACATCGTCAATGAACACAGACTTGCTCGGCACAACATTGTAACGCTCGACCAGTAAATTAAAAAATCGAGCATCTGGCTTAATGAGTCTTTCTTCTCCCGAAACCAAAATGCCTTCAAAAATTTTTAAAAACTCGAAACGTGCTCTTGCGAAATGAAAAGTTTCAGCTGCCCAATTGCTCAAAGCCAAAATTTGATATTTTTTTGTCGCCGCGAGCTCTTCTAGAATTTTGACTGTGCCTGCGATGGGTTGTCCGAGAGTTTCAGGCCAACGCCTGTAATAGGCATCAATTTGTTCTTTGTAATGTGGAAATTTCTCTGCAACTTCTTTTTGACCTTCCGCAAATGAGCGACCGGCATCTTGCTTTTCGTTCCACTCTTGATTGCAGACATGAGTTAAAAAATACTCCATGTCCTTTTCGTCATCAAAGATGCTGCGAAAAAGGTAGCGGGGATTCCAATCAACTAGGACTCCCCCAAGATCAAAAACTATTGTGTGAATGGGATGGTTTTTCATCCCCACTAAATTACTCTAATCGAGTGCTTTAAACAAGAAAGGATAAGAAACTTTTACCATCGTTCCACCTTTTGGCTGTGGAAACTTCCAGTTTGAAAGTCGTCTAAGCATGCAACCTTCTACCATTGAACTCTTCATCGTCGAGTTCTCTATCTTAGGATCATTCACGGCACCTTGCGCATTGATCACAAACTTTACAAGTACCTTACCATAAAGATCACGGTTGGCTGAAAGTTGACGCTCATAACATTCTCGCACTTGACCAATATTTTTCTTAATGACTTCGGCAATCACGTCTTTATCAAGACCACCATCAATAACTGTTTCGTCATCAATCAGGGCCACATCACCTTGACCAACCCGCCCACCAGTCAGTGCAGTTCCTTCACCGACGTTTTTAGCGCCACCACCAACACCTTTAGTTGTGATGCCACCTAACTTAAATGAGGACCCTGCCTTATACGCAGTTCCACCACCACCAACCGTTGCTGTGCCTGTCGAATAAAAAGCACGGCCCATTGCCTTTTCAGGAGCAGCGCCATTTGCTTGAATCATAATGCCAGATTTCGCCGCACGTTTTGCAATTTTACCTATGAGAGAATTAAGTCCCGAAGCACGTAAGTTATTGAGTGCTACAGTGGTTCTATTCGAAATCTTTGGTGCCTGAGATTGTTCGGGAGCACTTTGTGTGATTGATGGCGGAGCTGGAGCGTCTGATCCACCTTTTTTAGCTGCCTTAGTTGCTAATTGTATCTTTTTACTTTCAGTGCGTTTTTTCATAATCGCTTTAGCATTGAATATAATATCCATTGATTTTTTATCAAGGTCTTTACCAGTTGTATCGCTTGGAGACAGTTTGATTCCGACCCATAAAAGTAAAAAAATCATCACAATGATTGCAAAAGGTTTCGCAAAATCACGATCCACTTCAAAATCACGTTTTCTCAAAATATCTTGCACAGGAACAAGCCTTTGCTGAATAACTCTTCGACCAAGTTCACTTACCACCCACTGGTTACTTGTTGGAGCTGGCAAGCTGACTTTGGTTTCGCCGTCACGAAGCTGAAGAGCCGCATCTTTATCTAAAATAAGAGTTTCAACGATTCCCCATCCACGACGAATAATAACCTGTTGCTTTGTTGCCTCACCCGCAATTATTTGATTTGTAAAAAGGCTTTGATTCTTTGGTTTGTTGAGTAGGCGAATCTCGTGTTTACCTATAGTTAGAACATGTAAATTTTCTAGTTTTTGTTCAATGATATTTTTTTGATCAAGCAGAGTTTCTGGAGAACCACTTAAGTCGCAAGCATACCAATGAGGAGCTCGAAATTTTAAAACCAAATGGCATCCAGCTATTTGCTCGCCACTCAAGCGTAGATCTGCCGTCTTACTCGAGCCAATCAAAAACATATTTGACCTGGCTTGAATACGAAGGTTTTTTTTAACCTTATTGCCTTCTTTATGTTCTAAAATCAGATCTGGAGCCGACATACATCATTCCTTTGTCATCACTGCAATTTTAACATCTGCATAACCAGCCATCATCGAGGTATACATCACTTTGCGAAGCAAATTGTAAGAGAGATCGCGATCCGCTTGCATCACGACTTTACCGTCAAATTCAACAGTCTCATTTTGCTTAGCGATATCTTTTGATTTAGTCGCCTGTGCATCAAGGGCATCATAGAGTGCGCGAATAAAGTTAGTATCAGTCGCATCGACATCTTTTGAATCAAGCGCACCTTGGTTGATATTCACTATCTTCTTATCATCAACGTAAATACCATTTTTACTTACTACAAGTTTAAGTGCATCTACTGGATCTTTCGTGCTGCTACTTGCGGGCAAAGTTAAATCGGCACTTGGATTAATAGTTACAGGTGAAGTCGAATAACTCTTTAATAAAAATACGAGCAGAATAACAAACATGTCGACCATCGAAGTAATTTGAATTTTGAAAGTCGATGGCGCACGTTTATCCATGTATTTTGCGAAACCGCGTCTGCGAATCATATCAGCCCCCAGCTACGTTTCCGAAAACAACATCCGGAAAAATGAGTTCGGTTTCTACTTTTTTGCCACTTTCAACATCTGTGAAATAGATCTTTGGATCTTCTTTCGCACGATTACGAATCTTATCCATAATAGCTACGAGTTCAGTGAGATTCACATTTTCTTCTGGGTGAAGCTCAAGTCTAAAACTATCAGGATACTCTGTCTTCAACGCGAGCATTTCTCTATGTAGTCCAACGAGATCGAGCTCTCTATTTCTCAAACCCACATTCATCTGTCTTGTTTTACCTTGTTTTTCAACGTTAATTTTGAAACCTGAGGTTTTCGAAACAGCGAGAGTAATTTGCGCTTCGTCTTTCTTATCTGTATTAACGATCGCCTTCTGAACCGCTTGAGGAATAGGAGTCTCAACCATCGTAATTTGTACAAACACGACACTTAACAAAAGCATCGGCACAATCGACACAATAATGTCGAGAAGAGGTGCCAAGTTCAGTTCAAATGTCGCATCTTCGGTTCTTGATTTAAACGCTCTCATAAAAACCTCTGTCCAAAAGATTAAGCTGATTTACTTGGAGCACTTGGGATTTTAACTTTTTTATCTGAAGTCGACGCAAATGCAGTCGAAGTGCTGAAGCCGTCAAATCCACGACTTCTCAATACTTCAATTGTCTTCGCTGCATTTTGATCGATCTCTGAGAAGAGACGCCCTTGTTTTGAGTGCAAGAACGAGTAAACGACCATCACTGGAATCGCAACAAGAAGCCCCATTGCTGTCGAGTGCATCGCGAGCGAAATACCATCTGCTAGAAGAGTTTGTTTTTGTGATGGATCGGCAAAGCTGACGGCTTTAAACGACATAATCAAACCAACAACTGTTCCGAGAAGACCAATTAAAGTCACAACGTTCGAAATCATTGCTAAATATGAGAGGTTTTTCGATAATTTTGGAGCCATCTCTGAAGCTGCGATATCAAGAGAATGATCAATAGCACCGTCATCACGATCTGATTTCTCTAAAATTCTTTTCACTACGTAGGCAAGAGGTTTTTTCTCGTTAGCCGAGCAATAAGTGATGGCTTCATCTACCTTATCGTCTTCAACAAGCTTGATGACTTTCGCAATAAAGACTTGTGAATTGAGTGAGTAGTCAAAATACAAAGCCTTGACTCGCTCTGATATCAGAGCGAAGCCGAAAGCTCCCATGCCCAACATCGCGACATCAAGCAACTGGTGATCGATCACGAACTTTAAAAATGCATCCATCTGGAGCCTCCCTTAAATATTTAAAAATCTATTTACCCGCAAACATCCAACCGGGCTGTGTTTTGTAGGTGAAGTATTCATGCAAGATGTTTTTCAATTTCGTATCGAGCCCCACAAATTTCACGCCGTATGGTACGGGTGTTTTTTTATTTTTTAATTCTTTTACATATTTTTTGCTGACGATTTCGCCGGACACATTGAACGCATTCAATCCGTCGTGAGTGGCAAAATGAAGTTTCACAATTTGCCCCGGCTGCAAGGTGGCGTTTTGAATAATAAGACCCGAACCGCCCTCGCCGCCTTGAAAAGCCTGGCCCATCCACAATGAATTGTCGTCATGAACCATGACTTCATTCATAAAAGTGATACGTGGGTGTTCACGCTTAATAAAAACAGTTTTTAACTTCGGCTGAGCAACAAGTTCACGAATATTTTCAACTGAAAATTCGGGATGTTCAGCAATTCGAACCCATTCGTTCATTCCCTCTTTCCAAATGAATTCGAAGTCGTGAATTGTTTTTTCTTGAAGGGCCTTGACCACTCCAACTGAGGTGAGCGGTCCAAACCGATGAGTCTCTTTTTGGATGAACCAGTTTTCACTCACAGATGGATTATCAATGACGGCTTTCATGTGAACAATATTATCTGTTGGCTTTTCTTCTATGACTTTCTTCTCAACTTTTCTTTCAGCTTGAATAGGAGCAGCCTGTCTTATTGGTGGCGCCGATTTCGGTCGAAATTCCTTTGAAATAATCTGTAAGAGAGGCTCGTGTTTGCTGAGCTCAATCCAATCAGACGCTTCATCGTCATAGATAAAATCTGTGGCGATCAGCTGTTGCTGAGACATGCGCTGAGCGATTTCAACCAAACTCCAGGGACCCACGTGCTGTCCGAGGTGTGACACAAAATACTCTTTTTGTTTTGCTTCTGCTTTCATACTTAGCCTATCGTAACAGGCCCACCTAGCCTAAAGGACAAAGGACAAAGATCCGTATTTTTCAATGTTATTTATGCTTTTGTTTCAGTTCGAGGCGGGCAAAGTTTGAATTCTGACAAACTTATTTCCAGGCGTCCTTAAAGAGTCACTGACGGCACGTTATCTTGCCGTGAACACTCGAGTGATAATCTTCGGAATGGACTCGGGCTCCTGCCCTCGCGAGCATCTTTGCTTTGACCTCAAAACAACCCGTCCCGCTTGCTCGAGGTCGATTCCGAAGAATATCAATCGAGCGCTCACTTGGACTTTGTTTCAATCTGGGATTAGCGGCTTGCTGTAGCTCTGGTTCCTTTTTCTCGCTTGATGTACTCATGCAAGTAGAAGCTTGCTAGTTGCGAAGACTTCACTTTCCAGTTCTTTTCATTCACTGTGAGTGCCGCTACCGCTATCTTTTTATTGTTGTAGATAGCGTAACCTACGAACCAGTCGCATTTGCCTTTTGGATCTAAACCTGTCAGTGAGCCGGTTTTTCCGCCCATTTCGACTTCATCATGTCTTGCTTGACGTATTGTCTGACGGAAGGATTTGCGAGAAGTTCCGTTTGTCACTGTTGCTGCCATAAGGGATCTTAGCTCAGCTGCGGATTCTGGAGTCATGATAACTGATGCCTGCTTGTATTCTGCTGAGTATAATGAAGTCCCTTGTTCGTCGCTTACTGAGTTAACTAAGAAGGGCTCCATCATCACACCGTCGTTTGCGATTGCAGACGCTATGAGGGCTCCTTGTAACGGGCTCATCTTATTATCTAGCGTAAATCCTGAAGCCGCGGTTGCGATACTCCACGGATCTTCTGCGTCCATTTTAACTTGTCCCATTTCGATCGGAAAATCTCCGTGAATGGGCTTGTTAAATAAAAACTTTTCCGCGTAGGCGATGAGGCTTTCTGGTCCAATGTAAAATAGTCCTAATTTTCCGAAGACTGTATTGACTGAACGAGAGAAGGCCTCTCGCATTGTCATATATCTTGTCCAACGATTCTCACTAAAATCAGTTACGTTTTTACGATAAAGAGTATGATTCGCCCCATTGAATGGGACAATCGTATCTGGATTTGCCTTCTTACCATCAATCGCCGCACTCGCAGTTACAACTTTGAATACACTCGCTGCTGGAAATTTGGCCTCAAGAGTAAAATTCTCAGTTGCAGATGCATTCTTGCGAAAGCTCAACATCGAGAGAACTTTACCTGTTTGAGGATCCAACGCAACAAAGGCACCGTAATCAGGAGAATATGATTTGAGAAGCTTCTGCATATAGGCTTGCAAAAAAGGATCTATTGTATAGTGAAGAGAAACTTTTTGTTTTGTTCCGTTGCGCTCGAAATCCATTTGATCCGGAAGAGAATTACTCTTTAAAGCCGGGCCAAGTTGTTGTGAAAGCGTGTCTTTATTAATCTCAGAACTTGTAATGGCACTGATGTGATTCATGACATTCAAATTTGATTTTGACTCCATGTACTTAGTAACAGCTGCTGTTAAGATGGCTGTCCCAAAAAGAGACACTATGAAGATATTTCTGACATAATTTTTCTGCATTACCTATCTTGTCGGAAGATAACGGTGTGGGTCAATAGCAAAATCGTCATTTTTTCGAATACTATAGGCTATGGTCCAACAAAAATCGAATGCTCGTAAAATCAATACGGCGGAGCTTTTTAGAGCCAAGCGTATCAATACGATAAAATCCGTCCCTACCTCTACGGAGTTGGATTTCCTGTTCAAAGAAATATTTTTCACTCGCGTAATCATTCTCTTGAAAACATTTTCTTCCGCAAGAAAGACTGTCCATCTCAAGCGTACTTGATCTCTTGAGTCCACGAAGTGTGAGGTTAATTCGGTTTTTTTTAACCGCGGCTGCAACAACTTCACCTAAAACATAAAAAGACTCGTTCTCTTTTGCGAGTTCATCAAATCCATGAAGAAAAAAACTTCCATCTGAGTGAATTCGAAACACTGAAGTGAGAGGGGTCTCAACAGAGGTCAACTGACGCTCGAGAACTGGCGACATATCTGCTTCTTCAAACTCAGCCTCAATTGATTTCTGATTGCCACTCTCAAATGTACTTATGTCAGGAATAAAAATATGGTCGTTTTTGCTGAACCTGAGCTCAGTCACTCCCATTTCGCGAGTGGCTCTTCCTGGGTAGCTCGGACCAAACATCAACGAAAAGTTTTGACATGTGAGTGGCTTAGAAAACTTGAGCGCCTGAGGAATCATCTCGTCTCTTAATTCAAATTTTTCTCCTGCCAAAGAGTCGCATCGAGCTTCGACGCTTTTAGGACGCGAGTAATCCTTAAATAAAATGTCTGTGGTAAAATTGCCAGGCCATAAAATGACTTCGTCAAACTCAGTCGCATGAGCCCATTCAATATTGAGAGTCGATGTCTTCTCTGGCGCTGTCATCTTCATGAAAGAATTAAGTTTGGAATCAAAAAGATCTTGAAATGCCACGACCGGTGCCTTGGCCTTCACTTTGGCTTCAATTAATTTAGGTGCTCTGACCTCAACGAGACGTCCTTCAATTTCGAAAACCAATCTCTTAAGGCAGAGTTCGGTTGCTCTTCGAAAATTAAGTGTCAGCGCAGCCGTTTCTATCGCGGGTCCCGAATAAGTCACCAAGGATTTTCCACCCTCAAAGAATTTAAATTTCTCATCGAAATTGATATAGAAATCGACTCCGTCTTGAAAAGGCTCACCACAAGATTCAACCGCTATGCGATCAATCTTTAGCTTTTTTCGGAAGATCATTTCGAGTTTAGAAAATTGTTGATTCGAATCAAATTTGAGCGCGCCCTCACCGTTGAGAAATGCAAAAACTTCTTTGCTTGTCTTATTAGTAGCTCGAGCAGAAATAATTGAAGCGGCATCTGTTACTTCCGCAACCGCTACTGATTGTCCTAAAAATAAAATGATCGAAATTACTTTTTTTAGCAAAATACATCCTTGTTCTTAAGTATTGTAATACCACTTTTGGCATCACACAAAGAGGTTCAACATTTTTAGTCTAGTGTGACTTCGACCATCTTCTAGTCCTGCCTGACTTTTACTTGTCAATTTGCTGAACGCTGGATCATTCTACTCCTAAGCGACATCATTGGGGGATTCATGAATTATCAAACGTCGAAACTTTTTGTTTTGTTACTTTTGGCTTTCTCTTTTAGTTCTTGCGGACTCTTCAGCAAGAGATCCGCCGAGCAGATGAAGGCCCACCCCGAGCAAGCGGCTGTTCATGATCCCAAAAAAGTGGAGGAGAAGCCGGCGCCGGTCATGACTCCCCCACAAGAACCAACAACAGTCGCGGCTCCTCCTCAAGAGCCAAAGACAGCCTTGGCTCCTTCCGAGCCCCAAAAAAAGTATGAAATCTCGACCCCTGTTGTTCCACCGACGACATCGCTTGGCTGGCTTAAAAACGGAAATATTCGATTCACCTCAAAACATTTTCGCGCTGATGGTCGCACGGAAAAAGATCGCGCCCGTCTTGCAAAGGGTCAGCATCCACACGCAATTGTTTTGTCATGCTCAGACTCGCGTGTTCCACCCGAAATTGTTTTCGATCAAACTCTCGGAGAAATTTTTGTTATCCGTGTAATTGGCGAAGCACTGGATTCAAGTGTCATCGCAAGTATTGAATATGCAGTTGAACATTTACATATAGGTTTATTGGTTGTCATGGGCCACTCGCAATGTGGAGCTATTCAAGCCACAGTGAAAACTCAGGAAGGATCTTCAGCCGGCAGTCCAGAAATTGATAAAGTGATATCTGATATTCGCCCAAGACTCGCAAGCCTGAAGAACGAACCAGAAAGTACAAATCTAGAGGTGGAGTCCACGCTCAACGCCGACGGAGTCGCACGCGATCTCGTGAAACGTTCAAGTTTGCTTAAGAGCGCAGTCGACACTGGTAACTTAGTAATCAAGTCCGCATTGTACCGAGTTGATACGGGCAAAGTTACATTTTACTAAAAGCAAAAAGGTACCTGTTACAATTTACCGCATGCAGCGTGCAAATACGAGACATATGAAACGCGTTCAGCACGCCGCATTCGGTAAATTGTAACAGGTACCTTTTTGCTTTTGGAAAAAACGAACGGTCGTGCTATTCTTAATTTATGACACTCTTATTGTCTCAAACCAAAAAAAACAAAGGCGACGATTCGTTGCCGTCAAGTCGGCGCTCCACCCGCGCAGTCATTCTTCACACAGCGCTTAAAGTCGCATCTGTTCAAGGAATTGGCGGACTGACTATCGGTGAGCTTGCCAAAGAAGTCGGAATGTCAAAAAGCGGTTTATTCGCTCACTTTAAAAACAAAGATGACCTTCAACTCGAAGTTCTTAAACTAGCCGCTGAAGAGTTTATCAATAAAGTCATGAAACCTTCTTTTGAAAAGCCTCGCGGTGAAGCTCGCATTAAAGCGATGTTTAAAAACTGGATTTCTCATGTCGATGGTAGTGAGGCCGTCGCTGGCGGGATAGTTTTGATTTCTGCGAGCGTTGAGCTCGACGATCGCCCAGGAAAATTGCGCGACTTTGTTTCGAAAGCTCAAAAAGATTTGATACAAAATATAGAAAAAGCTGCGAGAATAGCTGTTGAAGAAGGACAGTTTCGAAAAGATCTCAGTGCTGAGCAATTTGCTTGGTCATTGTATTCTTTTATTTTGGGTTATCACCATTTCAAAAGAATGTTGAAAGATCCCAAGGCAGAAAAACATGTCGAGAATTCATTTAAAGGATTATTAGAATTTTCAAAATTACAAAAAAAGAGAAGTTAACAACATCGGAGGATTTGTGGAAAATTATTTTGGCTTTTTAACCGGAGATAATATGTGGATGGGAGTGCTTGGTTGCGTTCTCGTAACACTTGTTATCGGCTTCACAGGCGCGCCCTTTATTTTTTGGGCCATCGCTATTACGACGGCGCTGATGGGCTTTGGAGCTCCGATTTGGCTTTTCGTTGCATTTGTCGTTGTCGCTTTGATTTTCTTAATCAAGCCAATTCGCCAAGTTGCGATTTCAACTCCTCTTATGAAGGTTCTCAAAGCACTTCAGTTTATTCCGAATATTTCGGCAACTGAAAGAACTGCTCTTGAAGCCGGTGTGGTTTGGGTTGAGTCAGATCTTTTCTCAGGAAAGCCTGACTTTAACAAAATTTTGAAGGAGCCGTATCCGGATTTGACTGTTGAAGAACAAGCTTTCTTGAATGGTCCAGTTGAAAGACTCTGTGATGTGATGAGTGACTGGGAAGTTTGGGAAAAGCGCGAAATTCCTCAAGCGGCTTGGGATATTATTAAGAAAGAGAAATTCTTAGGAATGATTATTCCGAAAGAATACGGTGGACTCGGATTTTCTGCGATGGCTCACTCCGAAGTCATTATGAAAATTTCAAGCCGTTCAATTGCTGGTGCGATCACTGTGATGGTTCCAAACTCTCTTGGACCTGCTGAACTTCTTATTCACTACGGAACAGACGAGCAGAAAAAACGTTTGCTTCCAAAGCTTGCGATCGGCGAAGAGATCCCATGTTTTGCTTTGACTGAACCAACTGCGGGTTCCGATGCAGGTTCGATCACTTCTGATGGTGAACTATTTAAAGGTGATGACGGCAAACTCTATATTAAATTGAATTGGAATAAACGTTGGATCACACTTGCTGCGATCGCAACAACTCTTGGTCTCGCATTTAAATTAAGAGATCCAAAAAATCTTTTAGGTCGCGGAGAAGATCTCGGTATCACTTGTGCTCTTATTCCGGCAAAAACTCCTGGGGTGGTTGTTGGGCGAAGACATGATCCATTGGGTGTTCCTTTCTACAATTGTCCAACTCAAGGTCACGATGTCGTTGTCGGCGTTGATGCCATCGTCGGTGGCGTTGAGGGTGCCGGTCGCGGTTGGAAGATGCTGATGGAATGCCTTGCTGCTGGTCGAGGTATTTCTCTACCAGGTCAAAGCACAGGTGGAGCAAAACTTGTAACAAAAGTGGCAAGCGCTCACTCAGCTATTCGTAAACAATTTGGTACTTCTATCGGCAAGTTTGAGGGTGTTGAAGAACCTCTCGCACGTATCGCTGGTTTTAACTATATATTAGAGGCTTTTCGAAGATTCACATTAGGCGCTCTTGATAAAGGTATTAAGCCAGCTGTTATTACGGCGATCGCAAAATACCACTCAACAGAACTCAGCCGTCGTGTCATTAACGATGGTATGGATATCTTGGGCGGAGCCGGTATTTCTCGCGGCCCACGTAATACACTCGCGAATATTTATTTCGCAACGCCAATTGGCATCACGGTCGAAGGCGCAAATATTATGACTCGTACTTTGATCATTTTTGGTCAAGGTGCTCTCCGAGCTCATCCTTACGCATTCAAAGAAGTGGATGCGATTGAAAAAGGCGACAATAAAGGTTTTGACCGCGCATTCTGGGGACACATCAACCATATCGTGCGAAACCTTTTCAGATCCGTCGTTCTCAGTGTCACCCGCGGCTGGCTTGCTGGTCGTCCTCGTGGCGGAAGTGTTGCTCAGTATTACCGTAAACTTTCTTGGACTTCGGCTTCGTTCGCAATCATGGCCGATATCGCGATGGGTTCTCTTGGCGGAGAGCTCAAGATGAGAGAGAAAATTACTGGACGTTACGCAGACATTCTTTCTTGGATGTACATTGGAACTTCAGTTTTAAGAAGATTTGAAGCCGACGGAAATCGCAAAGAAGATATTCCATTTGTGCACTTTACAATGGGACATGCCCTTTACGAAATTCAAAAGGCATTTGACGGTATCTTTGCAAACCTTGAAGTCCCATTCTTAAGTTGGTTCTTTAGAGGACCACTCCGCAGATGGAATAACTTTAATCCACTCGCTGGAGAAGCAATTGATAAGCATACTCACAAAATTGCTACTCTGATTTTGTCTGACAGCGAACAACGCGAAAGACTCACTTCGGGCATCTATATTTCAAAAGATCCAGAAGATGCTGTGAATCGCCTTGAACGTACTTTCAAAATGGTGAAAAAGGCTGAAAGCATCGATAAAAAGATCAGAAAAGCAGTCAAATCAAAAGCGATTCCAAAAACAAAAGGTGCTGCCTTGAATAAGGTTGCGCTTGATGCAAAGGTCATTACTCAGGAAGAATTCGAAACTCTCACTCAAGCTGATAAAATGAGATACGAAGCAATTCAAGTCGATGACTTCTCGCAAGACGAATACATTCACCACAGTGGCGTGAAGCCACATGAAGCTCCGAAATCAACTCCAACAGAAGCTTTGAGAAGAGCCCACTAAAGAAATATATTTATTATAAGATTTTCTGAAGCCTCGTCAATTGACGGGGCTTTTTTATTCGAAACACTCGGCTGGAAGATATCCTGAACCTTTTTTGTGATAGGCCTTAAAGAAATCCCCGCTTTGTTCAACCCAAAGCTTTTTAGCAC
>JAYUEB010000310.1:0-1765 GCA_043739525.1 Bdellovibrionales bacterium | reverse complement strand
GCCAAATTCACCAAGCGTATGTGCGAAGCTTAAGAGTACGCCAGTGTAAATTGCGTTTTTTGAAAGTGGCAATGCGACTCGAAAAAAAGTTTGAGTCGGCGAATCACCAAGACTCGCTGAAACCTCATAAAATTCAGAATCAATATTTTGAAAGCCCGAAACAAAACTTTGAAATGCAAAAGAAAAACTATAAATCACAGAACCTAGAACGAGTCCGGTAAAAGTAAATGCCCAGTCGATTGAACTCAAAGCAATAAGTAAATAAAAACCGAGAACGGTAGGTGGCAAAACAACAGGCAGAAGCAAAAATGTTTCAAGGAGACTTGTCCATTTGGTGTGTGAACGTCCGACGAAATAAGCAAGTGGGAGTCCGAGTACAAGTAAGATGAGACTGGTGACGCCAGCTAACTTTAAACTCAAAAGTAAGGCATCAAATTCGATCATTTCGAATCGATCGACTTAAAACCATTTTGGCTAAAAATACTTTGAGCCATTGGGCTCAGGATAAACTTAGCGAAATAATGAGCGGCTTTTTTATTTTTAGATTTGTCAATAATGACGAGTGACTGCTTCAGTGCAGAATAGAGACTTCGTTCGACTGGGTGGCAAGAAACGGTCTTCATAGCCTCAGCAAGAGTTAAGCTTTGAGCGATAAAAGCCGCCTGCACAGCTTTGACTTGAATGTATTGCGCAGCTTGAGAAATATTTTCTCCCAAAACAATTTTGGTCTGAATTTGATCATAGATTTGAGAGTTTTTCATTGCTTCGACAGCGACCCTCCCGTAGGGAGCATGGGCCGGATTTGCAATGGCAATCTTCTTGAATTTCGACTGAGAAAGATCTTTGATGTTGTCGGCTCCACAAAGATCTAATACGCCTTGAGCGTAGTTTTGGCTTGGACCGTCAGTGAGCTTGGCCTTAACCAATTCTTCAGCAAATGAATTGTCGGCTGAAAAAAACAAATCAAAATCGGCGCCGCTTTTAATTTGGCTCACAAAATGTCCACTCGAACCATAGGTATCAAGAAACTCGAAGTCTTTATGATTTTCTGAAAATGCTGAAATCAATTTCTGCATGACGAATTGAAGGTCAGCCGCCGCTGCAATTTTGATCGCTGTCGTTGCTTCGGCAACAGAAGAGAAAAGGAGAAATAAAAAAATATATTTTTTAAGCATGGGCGTCATCCTGTGTCTCGTGCGAACAGAGCGCGTGACCTTGAAGCCATTGGCTGTCGCCATCTTCGTAATGTTCCTTTTTCCAGATAGGTGAACGGTGCTTGAGTTGTTCGATCAGGTAACGGCTTGCTTTAAAAGATTCATCTCGATGTCGTGAGGAGACGACAATAGCGACACTTATTTCGCCAATTTCAAGGCGACCTTTTCGATGCCACAGATGAATATGAAGGTCTTTTCCCCATTTTTCTTGGGCCTCAAGACAAATGTCTTGAAACGACTTAAGAGTAAGCGGGTCAAACGCATCGTAACTGACGCCTAAAACCGGTTTTCCCTGATTGTGATTGCGGACCATTCCAGAAAATATACTTTGTGCTCCATGCGAAGGAGAAGGAAGGTTTTTTAAAATATCGGCTAGCAGAAGTTTACTAGTTAGAATTTGAACATCAATCATGCTGCACCCGAAGCGGATAAAGATTGATAAAGCTATGCTTTGCAATCGTCGATTGGTCTTCATCTAACACAGCCCACGCATTGGCTTCGAGGAGTGATGATACCATCGACGACATCTGTCCTTCAAGAATTTGAACTTG
>JAYUEB010000309.1:0-5433 GCA_043739525.1 Bdellovibrionales bacterium | reverse complement strand
TTGGGACACTTCTTTAAGACTGCTTAGGAGAGCTTGATAAGTAGGGGTGTCGATATCGCTGACGTCCATACTTTCAGAACCCGTGGCCCACAAATGACCGTCTTTTTCTTGAAAATCGTCGATAGAAAATCTCTTATCACCTCGCAAAATGACTTGGAATCCGCGAGCTTCATCGCCACGTACCTTTTCAATTTTTGAAAGTGTTCCAACCTTAAAAACATCATCTGCTTTTACGTTGCGTTCGTCTGTATCATGTTTTTGAGATACCGCAAGAATCCATCCACCACTATTTTGCGCGCTTCGAATCGCCGCAATACTTTGAACGCGGCCAACCCTTAGTGGCGAGGTTGTTCCGGGAAAGATCACCGTACTCTTGATTGGTAATACAGGTATTGTTGTCATTGATTGACTCCTTATTTCATTGTTCGATGATCATCGAACTATGAATGTAATCTGGGCGCGACTCACGAACTGTCAAGACGCTAAAATTGAGTTCTAGATTCGATGAGCGAAATCAGTCATATGCGCGTGTTGAATATTATGTGACTTGTCATTTATTTTTTGCTGGCAGCGGTACTCAGTTTGCGTTCGCCCGCCGGTTTCCCGCCTGCCCGCTACAGTAACAGAAATCCGATATGAGTTTGCCGAGCGCTGAACTCTCTGTTTTCACTTCGCCTGTTTTTGGCTTAGTGAAAATATTAAAAAAAAGAGAGACTGTGAAAGTCTCCCTTTAAAATTCTTAAAATTAAATTCTAAAACTATCTGTGATATTGGCAGTAGTTAGCAGGAATGTAACAACCAGCTGCTTGTCCACCGCAAGCATAAGTTGCGTTGTAAGTTGCTTGAAGGTGAGTTTGTCCAACAGCCGCGAAAGCTTCGAGGTCTTCGTTGAACGCAGTACATTGCCAGTAACCAGCAGGAATTTCTTCAATCCAAACCCATGTTGGGAATATGATTGACGGTCCCCACCAAATTGGATGCCAGTAGTAATCCCATCCCCAACCAATTGGGAATACAGGATAGATATGTCCATCAGGATAATGCCAGCGACCGTGCTCGTATCCGCCGTGGTATGGACCGCGTGGACCTGGATGTCCAACTGGGCCTCTTGGACCGCGAGGGCCTGGGTGTCCAATTGGGCCTGGGTGTCCAACTGGGCCTGGGTGTCCAACTGGGCCTGGGTGTCCGCCACCGCCGTGATTGCCGCCACCTGGGCCGCGTGCGGCTGCATCTTCAGCAAATGGAGTTGCAACGTCTTCGTTATGCATAACAGGATTGCTGATGCTATCCATGTTTTCTGATCCAACAGTCTCGTCAGCTGCGAACGCCGCAGTGCCGAGTCCGAGGCTTAGTAAAAAAGCGAAAAGAATTGTTTTCACAAGTTCCTCCTTAAGGTTATTTTGGTTCCTGACGTTTCTTTTATTCTTAAGATATGTAAGAAGCAAGGGAGCCGAAATTTTTTTGACTCGCGGCTTTCCCAAAAAAAATTCATAAAGATTCCAAGATTGAAAGAAAATATTTTCCTAGGGGATAAGTGACCGAGCGAGCGACGCCATCTACCCCTCTATTTAAAAGCAAACTTGCATTTTTTTTCTAAATGAAAGCCAATCGAATACATGTTCCACATAATAATGTCTGTTACTTGTTTGGAACAGTTTTTTGAGTCACTCTAATGAAATGGCGCTCGAATCTACTTCATCGATTCCTTCTGATTTTAAAAAACTCATGACCGCAAGATTTCTTTTCACTCTCGCAGTTCAAATGCAATCTATTTTGCTTGGTTGGCAAATGTACGTGCTGACACATGATCCACTTTATCTTGGATTTATTGGATTGGCCGAGGCTGTACCGGCGCTGGGGCTAGCGCTTTATGCAGGTTATCTAGTAGATCGAGGTCGCCCATTGCTGATCAATCGCTTGTTGATAGCAGTGAGTTTTCTTTCAGCTACATTGATGTTTTTATCTCAAAGATCTGAATTTGGATTTTCAAGCAAACAACAAATTATTTACCTGTTTTCTTCTTCTGTTTTAACGGGAGCAGCTCGTGCATTTTCGCAGCCAGCAACTTTTGCGATCGTGCCTCGAATCGTGAAGCGAGATTATCTCCCTAAAGCATCTGCTTGGATGAGTATGGCGATGCAAATTGCTCGCATCTCGGGCCCTGCGATTGGCGGTTTTCTATATGGCTGGTTGGGAGTTGCAGGTTCTTCAGGCCTGGTGTGCTTGACTCTCATTGGAGCTCTCCTCGCACTTCTTCTGATGAGAGTCGATTTGCCAGCACTTCCTGTTTCTAAGCAACATGCTTCACGGAAAGAAGAGTTTTTATCTGGAGCTAAATTTGTTTTTAAGCATCCCATTTTATTTCCTGCACTCACTCTCGATATGATTTCGGTTTTATTTGGTGGCGTGACTTCTTTGTTGCCAATTTTTGCGGCACAAATTTTAATGGTGGGGCCGACAGGCTTAGGGCTTTTGAGAGCTTCTCCGGCGGCAGGTGCTGCGATCACGAGCATATGGCTGACAAACTTTGAAATTCGAGAGCGCGCAGGACGATATTTACTTTGGGCTGTCACTGGATTCGGCGTTTGCATTATTATTTTTTCAGTGAGCCAAAATTACTATCTTTCTCTCTTTGCACTTTTTGCGAGTGGTGCTTTTGATAGTGTGAGCATGATCATTCGCTCTGCGGCGGTTCAGCTTGCATCTCCTGAGGCCATGCGCGGAAAAATTTCTGCAGTGAACTCGATGTTCATTGGCTCTTCAAATGAGCTCGGAGAATTTGAATCTGGAGTCGCTGCACGCCTTATGGGGACTGTACCTTCAGCGATCTTTGGGGGAGTGGTTTGTCTCTTGACTGTTGCGATTGTTTTCATTGTATCGCCTACTCTCCGGAGGCTCAATTTAGACGATCTTAAGAAGCCTATCTGACAATCGTCGAGTAGATATCTCATCTAAAATCGACTTTTACTTTGTAGTGCTTCTGATAAGCTTAGAGAAGCACGAAATCCTGGAGGAAATGTGAAGGCGAGAGTTTCTATTTTCTTGGCAATTGCTCTTGTTAGTTCTCTAAGCTCGGCCCGAATCTCAAAAAAAAATATCAAGCAAGTGGCCGCTTCAAAAAGTCGAAAGCCATCCCAGGCGATGCCTTGTGCGAGATATTCTCCTGGTAGTATTGTTCAAGAACCGACAAATTTATTTAGCAAAAATGGCACGCTTGAATTGAGTCTCGCTTACGAATCAAATGTTGATGAAGATGGAAACACTCAATTTTGTTATCGCACTCCAAGTGGAGATCGTTCTCCAACTTTACACATCAATCCCGGTGATCGCTTAGTTATTAATCTGACCAACAAAACATCTGCAAAAGTAAGCGGTGCTTCGATGCAAATGCACGCCGATACAGCTTCGAGTTGTGGTCCTGGCATGATGATGGATGAAAGCACGACGAACATTCACTTTCACGGGGCGAATGTTCCTCCGACTTGCCACCAAGACGAGGCGATTCACACGATGGTGAACGCTGGACAAAGTTTTACTTATTCAATAACATTCCCAAAAAATGAGCCACCAGGATTATACTGGTATCATCCGCACATTCATGGAGTTTCAGAAGGTGCCCTTTTGGGCGGTGCCTCCGGTGCCATCGTTGTAGAAGGAATTCAACACCTTCAGCGTAAGACGGCAGCGCTCAGAGAAAGAGTGTTGATCTTAAGAGATAACCTTGTGCCCGGAAATCCCAAAGCGGACGATACAGTTCCTTCATGGGACATTTCTTTGAACTATGTCCCAATTCCGTACCCAAAATATACGCCAGCGATTATTCAAATGCGTCCCGAAAAGCAAGAGTTGTGGAGAGTCCTAAATGCTTCTGCGGATTCGATCTTAGATTTGCAATTGAAATATGATGGGGTTGTCCAATCAGTGGAGGTTGTGGGGCTTGATGGCGTTCCGGTTGGTTCTCAAGAAGACAATCATATTAGTCAGCCAATTAGCAAAGACCATATTTTTTTGGCGCCTGCTTCTCGTGCTGAATTCATTGTACGTGCTCCAGGCATAAATGTGAGGCTCGCCGTACTCTCGACTTTAAAAATTGCTACAGGTGAAGCCGGAGACAGTGATCCCGCGAGGTCCATTGCTCAAATTCAAACGAGTAAAAATGCACCTCTTCCCCCAGTCAAACTGCCTCATAAGTTTGTGCTTCCTTTTGAACAAAGATTTGAGGGCACGGACACCTCGACAATCTCAAAGAAAAGAAAACTCTATTTTTCGGAAGTGCTATCTGATCCAGATGATAAAGACAGTCCGACAGATTTTTTTATTACTGTAGATGATAAGAATATCAAGCCCAAAAAATTTGATATACAAGACCCACCTGCGGTCATAGCGACCCAGGGCGATTTCGAAGAGTGGGTAATTGAAAATCGATCTCGTGAAAATCATGAGTTTCATATTCATCAAATTCATTTTCTTTTGACCGAACGAAACGGCACGCCCGTTGCAAAAGATGATCGACAGTTTCTTGATACTGTTGATGTTCCAAGTTGGTCAGGTGAAGGTCCATTTCCAAGTGTCACCGTTCGAATGGATTTTAGAGGCGACATAGTAGGAGATTTTGTCTATCACTGTCATATTCTCGGTCATGAAGACAATGGAATGATGGCTATGATTCGAGTATTGCCCAAAACTAAGGAGAAAAAATGAAAAAAATATTAGTGGCTGCGTTGGTATTGTTTGCGACTTTAAAAGTTTCAGCGGTCGAGGTGGGTGTCATTGGTGGTCTTGGTAGTGGCGGAGTGACGACGGATAGTACAACCACGTCTTACTCAAACGGTTCTGGCTATGAAATTGGTGGATTATTTTTGTTTAGTGTTTTTCCGTTTGTTCAAGCTCGTACAGGAGTCATCTCTAAGACTCGAAAGATTAATGCAAGCGTAGCCGGTGTTTCGTATACAACTCAAGATACGATTTTGGATTTTCCAATTAATTTAGAAGTGAATTTTCCTATGGGCCTCTATGTTTTTGGAGGCGTGATCTATTCGTCAACTCAGAGCTCAACTTGTGCGGCATCCGGGGGCGCTACATGTACTTCAAGTTCTAAAACGCCTGATGACATGCCAGTCAATGTTGGACTCGGCTTCAATGTTTTAGATCTTGCTTTATTCAAATTGGGCATTGAAGGCGAATACCAATCTGGAACGAAAAATATTGATACATCAGGAGCTTCAACTACAAAAGTTCACAGTTTGGGTGTGAACGTAGTTGCAAAAGTTGGCTTTTAAAAACTGGCCCCTTATAATGTTGGAAAATGATTTTCGAAATTTCGTGTCCGGCCAGTTTTTGTTGAACTAGGCCGTTCTCTAGGCAGCTATTCTTATTCTAATTGATTCTCTCTCTTTTGGGGGAAGTAAAAGCATATTGTGATAGAGCGAATAC
>JAYUEB010000308.1:0-5447 GCA_043739525.1 Bdellovibrionales bacterium | reverse complement strand
CTCTTTTGCTTCGCCTTCCATTGCTCCACCGTCAGAGAGGGCACAGATCGTAACGCGTTTTTTATTTTGAAGAGCATCACCCATCGCAAGCCCTTGAGCTTGTGGTAAACCTGAACCCAATGGACCATTGCTGACTAAAACTCCTTGTGGAAATAAATGAGCTTCACCGTGGCCAGTCAGTGGACTCTCAATCGAGCGAAACTTTTTAAGCGAATCAAAATTGAGATCTGCCATTTTATAATTTGCTTTGAGCGCATAGAGTCCGTTTTCGCAATGACCTGCATCGTTCACAAAGTGAAAGGCCTCATACCATTCCTGATGTTGTTTCTGAGAAAAGTAGGCCATCAAAGCATGAGTCGCTGACATCAATTCTGCAAAAGCCGCAGGCCCACCGTAGTGACTTGCTGCTCCTGAAATTTGGGCTCCCATGTCCATCAGCGCAATCATGGCGCGCGTTGCCTTTGGATCGGCAAGCCAAATACTCTCGCCGGCCTGCACGTGTGCGCGCACCGCGAATTGAGGTGGAGTGCGTGGAAACTTTGCAAGCTGTGGTTTTATTTCGAGAGGATTCAAGGCTTTTTGCATGGCGACCTCATAGGTAAAGAGATACAATACTCGGCGCGGTCGTCATTTTTGCATTTTTTTCTCGGTCTTTTGAATCATATCTTCGTTGGTCGTCGTTCGGTTAAGCCTCTGGCTAGCCGTTCCTCCTCCCGCCTCGATTTGATTCAAAATACGCTTCGTAAAAAAAGCAAAAATGACGGCTGCGCCGAGTACAACCTAAAATTGGAATGGTCTTGCGTCAAGACTTTCCCCTTGCTGCACACAAAGCTTTTGCACTATTATCTATAAATGGATATCAAATCAATTCCCAAAGTCGAACTCCACCGCCACCTTGAACTCTCTTTTAGACATTCTACCGTACGCGAGCTCGCTCGTGAACATGGTATTGACGTTCCCGCGTCTGAGAAAGAATTTAAAGCTAAATTTTTGGTCACTGAACCAATGAAAGATCTTGGAGCGGTTTTAAACAAATTTTTAACAACGCAAAAGATTTTAAGCAGCGAAGAAATCTTAACCCGCATCACTCGCGAAGCAATTGAAGACGCCGTCGGCGAAGGAATTAAAATTTTAGAACTTCGCTATGCTCCCACTTTTATTCAAGGTGGACATGAAGACTTAAGCTTTGACCAAATTCATTCTGCGATCGTTAAAGGTGTTGAACAATGCGCGAAGCTCCCGATTGCGGTTGGTTTGATTGCAACTATTCAGCGAATCCTAAGTGTGCAGCATGCTGAAAAAGTTTGTGATTTTGTTATCGATCACAAAAAAACTTTTATCGGTGTCGATCTCGCTGACAACGAAGTTGGATTTGATTCGGGACCATTTGCTCCGGTTTTTATGCGAGCTAAAAAAGCCGGTTTGAATGTCACGATTCACGCAGGTGAAGCTCCTTCTAAAACGGCCGGCCAATCTGTGATTGATGCTGTTGAAAAACTTGGAGCCACTCGCATTGGCCATGGTTTACAAATTGTTCATGAACCTAAGGCGATTGATTTCGTAAAGAAAAACAAAATTGTTTTAGAACTTTGTCCGACCAGCAATTATTTAACAAATGCGATTTCAAAATTGAGTGAACATCCGTTTCGTCGCTTAATGGAAGCAGGAGTTTTAACAACTCTTAACTCTGACGATCCAGGTATTTTTGATATCGATCTTGTGAATGAATATAAAGTCATGAGTGAGCTTTTAAAATTCAATGAAAAAGAATTTTCGCACATCAATGACGTCGCGGCTTCTGCGAGCTTTATTCCGCTCGCAGCTAAACAAAAAGTTTGGCCTCGTAAAATTACGTAAGATATTCTTTCACGATCTTTCCGGCCTGAATCTCGCTCACCTTATGAGCGAGAGCCTTAATATCTTGGGGATCGTGAGTAATGAGAATTGTCGAAATTTTCTTCAGCTGAATTACTTTTTTAACGAGCTCTCGCGCTTCGCCTCGCATAGCTTCATCTAAAGCCGAAAAGGCTTCGTCGAGCATTAAGAGCCTAGGTTCACCAATCAGCGCCCGAGCTAATGCTGTTCGCTGCTTTTCTCCACCAGATAAGAGTGCAGCTTTTCGATTGAGGCAATTTTCAAGCTTAAGAATTTGAACAAACTCATCAAGAGATTTAGCCGCGCGTTCACTCGGGATTTTTCTCGATTCCGCCGCAAATAAAATATTTTCTTTGGCCGACATGTGCGGAAACAGCTCATAGCTCTGAAAAACAACTCCTAGTCGTCTTTGAGGAGTTGAAAGCTTCGCAATATCTTCCCCCTGAAAAATCCACCTCAACGATTTTGGTCTATCGAGTCCGATGAGAAGTCTGAGCACTGAGGTTTTGCCAGCACCAGAAGGCCCCCACAGAGCCGTCACACCGTTCTCAAGAATTTCCCAAGAGGGAATATCAATTTTAAAATCATCGAACTCAGCGTAGAGCGCTTCGACTTGCGACATATCCCACTCCTGAAAATAGAAAGTAACACAAAATGGATCCGAGTATCATTGGCAGCATCAGATTCTCCGCAGCTTCCCAGCGATAAGACTCTGTTAGATGGGAAAACAATTGGGCGAGAGTGAGGTCTCTTTCAGCCACGACGCTTGCCAAAGTAAAGTCCGAAAAAGACCAAAGTGCTGCCAGGCCCGCAAGGCTATAGGCATTTCTTAAAACTTGCGGAACGACGATTTTAGAAAAGATACTTTGAGGAGATGCGCCGATAATCTCGGCCGTTTCGACCTGATTCGAAACTGCAAAGATTTGATTATCCCAAGAGAGACGGTAGAGAATTGGAAAATGCATCAGTGTCAGTCCAAAGATTAATTTTGTAAGCGTCATAAGACCCGTTCCGCGAAAGAGCCAAATCAAAGCGAAACCTACGATCACCGTACTGGGATTTGCAAATCCCAATAAAATACCTCGAATCTTTGGACTTGGTCGAAAACGGGCGACAAGAAACAATAGGGCCAAACTTAAAAGCCCACTCCCAATTGCAACAAAATAGGAGCCTAAAGCAAGATCTGAAATTTCACCTAAGCTTTGCCAGTGGCCAGTTATGCTCTGTAGGAGCCAGAAGCAAATCGAAACGGGTGGGAGAACAATAATAAAAATTCCTAAGTTTGAACTTAAAAGCGGAACACGCGAAAAACTCTCGGTTTGACTTGCAACCCGGCGCCTCACAAAAAACGAGAGCGCCAAAATAAACAAAATCTGCCCAAAGGCAATCGCAAAGGCCTGCGACCACTCCGAAGAAACTCGAATCTTTTGGTAGATCAAAACTTCGATTGTTGTTCCATGACTCCCGCCAATCATGAGAGGGACTGCGAAACTTGTGAAACAAATTGCGAATACAAAAAAGAAAATGCGGCTCAGATCATTGCGTAAGTAAGGCAAAAAAATTTTAAAAAGAAAACGAATCTGGCCTGCTCCTTCAATCCAAGCGATTTCAGCTAGGCGCCCCAACTTTGATTGAAGTAATTGATAGATACTAATTGAAACAAGTCCGGCATTTAAAAAAGTATGAATGACAACGATGCCAAAAGGTCCGCGCGCTAGAGGAAAATATTTCATGAAAGAGAAAATCACAAAGATAATTGGCAAAGCATTCGGAAGAAGAGCTAAGCCCGTCAAGATTTGAAGTGCTGATTTGCTTTTCGAAGATGACCACAACCCCATCGCTCCAATGAACCCGAATACCATTGCGCCAACAGCACTTGCGAAGGCCTGAGCAAATGTAAATCCGAGAACCTCTAGGTATTGTGACAATTCATTCATCTTTTAAAATCCGACGGCAAGCCATTCCTCAAAAATTTTATCAAGGTCAGCTTGTGAATATGGAGGATCATTTTTCATTTCGGATTCTTGAATAAAACTAACGGGAACACGTTCAAAGGGCGTTCCGGCCGTTGATTCCTTTTTCATTGGCAGCATAAAATTCTTCTTCATAATCACTTTCTGAATTTCATCCGTAAGTAAGAAAGCCATGAATTTTTTTGCAGTCTCAGGGTTTTCGGTCCCCGCAGGAATAACCGCGTATTCAATTTGATTCGGCAGAACTTCTTTCAACTGAGCCGCCTGAAAATCAAAGTTGCCTTCTTCTGTCCAATGGTAGATCGGAGACGTCAGATATGAAAATACCAGCTGGCTCTGTCTTTTTTTGAAGTGTCCATAAGAGGATGACCAGGAAGGACCAACAAAGGCGATATTTTTTTTGAGTTTTTTAAGATATTTGAAGCCACGCTCTCGACCTTTTTCTTTTAATACCCAGAGTAAGAATTGCAGACCTGGAGTACTCGTTCGAGGATCTGCAATTGAGATTTTATTCTCAAAACGTCGATCTAAAAGGTCGTCGAGGTCTTTGGGTGGATTTACTTCTGACTTGCGATAAACAAATGTCATCGGTGACCAATCAATCGCCTGAAATCTTGATTTCCATTTGAGGTTTGGATCTCGTTGACTCACCCCGAATTGATCAAGACCTAAGACAATGTCCGCTGGAAAGAGCGAAAGTTTCTTGAGTAAGAGGACCGCGTCTCCCCCATCAATAAATTCGACTTGTATGCCACTTGTCTCTTGAAATCTTTTACTGATAAACGGTCCTGGGCCCCAGTTATTCAGAAAAGCTGAATAGGTCAGAACCTTAAGCGTTTTAGATTCGGGCCTAGTAAACTCAGGCCGTTTACGAAGAGCTAGAAATATACAAACAAAAATAATGACAATCGGAATTACCGAAAGAAGGGCCATGCGCACTAGGGACCTCCTCTACCACCAGATTCCGCGTCTCTTACGGTAGAAATAGTAATCGACCCCGAGACAACGACCAGCACCTAACCAGCCCAGAGTGAATACAACCATAATGATCAGGTTGTCCTGGATTTCTCCACCACTCGGACCAAGAGCCCACAACAGATTGAATGCCAAAAACATTGCAAGGAGTGACGCTGGTCGCACGAAATATCCGATTAAAAAAGAAAGGCCAATAATAAATTGTGAGATCAAAATGAAACTCGCAAAAAATTGCCAGTTTGGAATCATCACAGTTTCTAAAAAATATTTATACCATTCAGGCGCAATACTTGTTGGTAAATAGGCTCGAATTTGTTCAGCTAAAATTGCATGCGAGAGAAATTCGCCTTTAAGACTTTGCATCGCATGATTGAAATAATAATAGCCCATAAAAATACGCAAAAAAAACAGCGGATAAAGGTGCCCAACGTATTTATAACTTTCAAAAAATGCGACGATCATTCTATGAGTTTCTAACCCATGATCTCAAGAGTCAAGCGAGTGCACTTGGACAGATTTCAGATAGAAAACAAACCTCACACCTAGGCTTTCGTGCTTTACATATTTTTCTGCCATGGTCGATCAATCGATGTGAGTAATCAATCCACTCCGTTTTTTCAATAA
>JAYUEB010000307.1:0-5463 GCA_043739525.1 Bdellovibrionales bacterium | reverse complement strand
CATATTCTATACAGAGAAGAGTCTTCTTGAGTTCATTTTAGCGCCGACCAAGCTTTTGGGAGCGATATTGCCAACAGGGGCTGCCATCGGTAGCTGGTTGGGCCGCACTTTAGCTAAAATTCAACCGCAAATGAAACTTGAGAAGAAGCCAGCAAAAGTAAAAGCTGTAGAGACAAAGACAATTGAAGAAAAAGAGCGACCAGTTGATAAACTCTTTCGCTTTAAAATGAACTTTTTAGATAAAAAGGAAGAGGCCGCAGAAGAATTAAGGCTTGAGACAACAGATAAAACAATAGAGCCACAAACTAAGACAAAATCTTTAGTAGAAGAGCCGCAAAAAATTGAACGTCGAAAAGTACAACTTAATGCCAAGGTTGAAAGACGCATTGAAAACTGGAAGCTACCAGAGCTTGCCATGTTAGAAGATCCGCCGGCGTCCCGCGTTCGTATCGAGCCAAAAGAGATTGATCGTAAGGCGATGATTTTGACCGATAAGCTAGCGCAGTTCTCAGTGACAGGGGAAGTGAAGGGTGCAAAGCCGGGCCCCGCTGTTACAATGTATGAGTTTAAACCAAGTGCCGATGTTAAAATCTCAAAGATCACAGAGCTCGCGGATGACCTGTCCTTAGCGCTTTCGAGTGAGTCAGTGAGAATTATTGCTCCGATCCCTGGAAGAGATGTTGTAGGAATCGAAACATCAAACTCTCAGCGAGAGACGGTTTATCTAAAAGATATTCTAGCAAGTGATGAGTTTTGGAATGACAAAACGAAACTACCGCTTGCGCTTGGCCGTCAAGCCGATGGTGACGCAAAGATTGTCGACTTAAGAAAAATGCCGCACCTTCTAGTTGCCGGAACGACTGGATCAGGAAAGTCGGTTTTCGTTGTGAGTATTGTAACGGGCCTCTTGTTTCGTCACTCGCCAAAGAGCTTACGCCTGATTTTGATTGATCCGAAGCAGGTCGACTTGGCTGCGTTTTCAGATATTCCGCATCTTCTCATGCCACCTATTCGTGAACCTAAGAAGGCTGTCACCGCATTGAAATGGGCCATTCGGGAAATGGAGAAACGCTATCGTTCGATGTCACGCTTTGGTCAGCGTGGCCTTGAATCTTATAACGAAGCAATGGAAAAACTTTCGAAATCGCAACTCGAAGAACATGAAAAAATTAATTCGGACCTCGATTTAGGAAACAAAAGACAAGAACAGTACTACTTTACACCACAGCCGTACATCGTCATTGTCGTCGAGGAGTTTGGTGACCTCATGGCTGTCGATAAAGTCAATGTCGAGCAAGCGGTTGTACGACTTGCTCAGATGGCCCGAGCTTGCGGAATTCATTTAATCTTGGCAATGCAGTCTCCTCGAAAAGACGTTGTGACGGGATTGATTAAGACAAATATTCCAGGCCGCATTAGCTTTAAAGTTGCAAGCAAAATGGATTCGCGAATCATTTTGGATGACTCGGGTGCCGAGCGCCTTCTCGCGCAAGGGGATATGTTGTTCTTAGCCCCTGGAGTATCGAAACCACTCAGACATCACGGGCCTTGGCTGACGGATATGGAGATCTCCTCTGTTATGAAGTTCTGGTCCGATCAAGGTGAGCCGCAGTTTGATCCTCTTGCAATTAAAGCGCTTGAAGGCAGTGGCGGCGGGTTTGACATGGGCGGCGGCGAAGACGGCGATGTTCTAGGCGGACTGGACGGAGCAGCCCAGGAACATGACGAAATCTATGACCAACTCCTTTCTTGGGTGAGCGAGCAAAAAGAAGTCAGCGCTTCGCTTCTTCAACGCAAATTTAAATTGGGCTATCCGCGAGCAGCTCGCATTATTGAAAGCTTTGAGGCTGAGGGCGTTGTTGGCCCGGCGAATGGCAGCAAACCTAGACAAGTCTTGGTCACATCATATAAAGATACGTGATGGGAACTCCTGTCAAAATTCTATTATTCATGGCCAGCTTTGCGCTGGTTCAAACGTCAAATGCGAATCAAAAAGAAAGCTACAAAGATCTTATTTCTAAGTCGCAAAACTTGTCTCTTCAACACGATCGCCTTCAGGCTTGCCAGGTTTTGATTCGAGCGATTCAAAAAGAGAGTAAAGGTTCGAGTGCGTATCGTGAATTAAAAGAAAATCTTGAAGAGCTCAGTACGGTCTTTTATACCGATCAAGCGCAAGCGACATTTGCTCAGGGCGAATCTTTGCTTGAGACAAAGCCAAAAGATGCGATCGATAAATTTCAAGAAGCACTTAAACTTGAAGAAGGAAACGTTTCGATTTTAAGAGCCCTTGCTCGTGCGCAACTCAGACTTGATGAGTGCAGCAGCGCGGATACAACGGTTAAGACGACCGAAAACTACGACGCGGTCAGCGGCGAGTATCAGCTCCTCAAATTACAAAGCCTTCAGTGCCATAAAGATGAAGCTGCTTTGACCGAAGCTTTAGAGGCTAAAGATATTGATATGACGGGCGTTGAAAAATTTTTAAAAGTTTTCCCGGTTGAACAAAACTATCTCAAAAAAGATATAAAGAAAACACGTCAACTTTTAAGTGCCTGGGAGGCACAGATGCCTGATTACCCAGAAGTCTACTTTTGGAAGTGGCAAGTTTCGAACCTTCAAGGGACGCCAGACAAACTCAGTGCAGAAAAATATCTTCAACTCTGTAAGGGACTCAGCGCCAGAAAAAGAAAGTCTTTTAATTTAGACGTCGACCTGTGTAAAAGTATTGACGAGGTTGATGCGAAACTTAAAACGCTCGAGGTAAAAAAATGAAAACAAAACTTTTGATTTGCGTACTCTTTATTTCGGGCTGTGGAGTAAAAGGTGATCCGAAACCACCATTAACTCCGGCGGCACTTGGCCATGGGCAGCCATCTTTTAAGAGATCCACTAAAGCATTGGCGCCGACGCAGGTGCCAGATTCCGATCAAGTCCCTAAAACTAAGACGAACGACAACTCCGAACAGGAATAAGATGCTCAAATTTTCTAAACTTGTCGGAACTGGAAACGACTTCATCTTTATCAACTTGATGGATGACGGACTCAGTGCAATTCCTCATATTTCACGAGAGCATATTGCGACGCAGATATGTGATCGGCACTTTGGCGTTGGTGCTGACGGGATTATTTTTGTTGAACAGGGTAGCCAACTCTCGAATTTAAAATGGGACTTTTATAATCGAGATGGTTCGCAGGCTGAATTTTGCGGAAATGCGGCAAGATGTTTTGGTCGCTGGGCCCAGCATTATTTAAAGCGTTCAGATCTCGTTTTTGAAAGCCTCATCGGCGAAGTGAGCGTTTCGATTATAAAACAAAAGGCCGAAGATCGCTTTGTTGTTCATCTTCACGAATTATCTGCGACACCAAAAGAGATTGATCTTCGAGCACCCGAATTTTTGCCCTACGTTGATTCTTTGTCGAAAGTGAAACATGTTTATTTGGTGAACTCAGGCGTCCCGCACTTTGTTTGCATGTCAAAAGTAAAGCTTAGCCCAGAAGAAAAGCTACAAATCGTAGGAGCCTTTCGCTTTCATGCATCAGCTGGTTTGAACGGTGCAAATGTCACGTTTCTATTTGATGGTGAGACCGAGACCTTTGAACGTGGAGTTGAGGACTTTACACTTTCCTGCGGGACGGGTGTTGTCGCTTCGGCTATATGTTTATGGAAAACTCAAAAGCTAGCGGATATTGCGCTACATACTCCAGGCGGAGCGCTCAGAGTTGAGATTGAAAAAGTTGACGGCGAGACAGTTAAAAAGGCAAACCTCATTGGTCCGGCGGAGTTTATTTGCGATGGTCACTTTGTGGTTCATCCGGGCCAGCACGTGGAGAAAATATGAAAAAGCTCAATGGAGTTTTAACCGCACTCATTACCCCATTCAATCACGGTGATGTTGATTATACCTCTCTTAAAAAGCTTTTGCGCCTTCAGCTTGACGATGGGATTCAAGGCTTTGTTGTGAATGGCACAACAGCTGAGAGTCCAACATTGACGACTGAGGAGCGAAAAAAAATCTTTAGTTTTGTAGAGGGAGAAGTTGCAGGGCAAGTTCCAGTTATTATGGGAACTGGCACAAACTCGACTCAAGAGACCATTGCCCGTTCAAAAGAGGCGGCTGAGTTAGGGGCAGCAGCAGCGCTGGTCGTTGTTCCCTATTATAATAAGCCGCCACAGAGAGGTCTCTACGAACACTTTAAAGTGGTTGCAGAACAATCATCTATCCCAGTGATTCTGTATAATGTTCCTTCTCGAACTCTAGCAAAACTGGAATTAGATACTGTCTTAAGGCTTTCTAAGATTAAAAACATTGTCGGAATTAAAGAGGCGACGGGTGACATTCAATTTGCTAGCAAAATCAAAGCCGGCACGTCGAGTGAATTTGCACTCTTAAGTGGAGATGATGCGAGTTTCGCACATTTTTTAAATGCGGGCGGAGACGGAATTATTTCAGTCGGTTCCCATATTTTCGCAAAAGAATTCGTGGCTTTACAAAGCCGCGAAGCAGGTGCGGATAAAAAATTTGAGGACAGCCTCACGACAATTAATAATTTGTACCTCGAGGCAAATCCGATTCCGGTTAAGATGGCGCTTTATATGATGGGCGTGATTGCTTCGCCTGAATTGCGGCTGCCACTGATTGCAATGTCAGAAGAACTCATTCCAAAGCTTAAAAACAGTATGGTTGAAAGTGGTCTTTTGTGAAAAAACCGCGCATAGCCCTTGTCGGAGCGACAGGAAAAATGGGCCGCGAAATTATTTTGGCAGCCGAAAAAGACAAAAGAGAAATTCGGAACTTTGTTTCCAACAAAAAGAGTTCAGATAAAAAGGTCGTAAGTCTCAAAAACCTATCTGGCAAAGATGTTGATCTCCTCATTGATTTTTCGGTTCCCGAAATGATGAGCGAGGCACTTCAGTGGTGTGTACAAAATAAAGTCGCCTTTGTGAGCGGGACAACAGGTATTACGTCGGCTCAAGAAAAAGAATTGTCAGTGGCTGCAAAAACAATCCCGGTATTTTGGGCATCAAATTTCAGCTTGGGAGTCGCACTCGTGACCGAGATGCTGCAAGTATTTTCAAAAAATAATGACTTCGACTTTCAAATCGAAGAAGCCCATCACCGCCATAAGAAAGATAGTCCAAGCGGTACAGCAAAGAGCCTTCAGACGGCGCTTAAGAAAGTTGTCAAAAAAGACTTACCTCCTCCTCTGGCTATTCGTGGCGGAGAAATATTCGGAATCCACAAGATATGGGCGATGAGTTCATCCGAGAATATCACGATTGAACACACGGCCCTGAATCGTGGAGTTTTTGCGGCGGGTGCACTTAAAGCGGGCCTCTGGCTCGTTGATCAAAAGCCCGGCATTTACACTATGCGAGAGCTTCTCGCGTAAAGGTACCTGCTTAGTTTTGGAGGCGCGGCGCGCAGAAATAGAACGACACGAAGACGCTTTCTGCGCGCCGC
>JAYUEB010000306.1:0-1790 GCA_043739525.1 Bdellovibrionales bacterium | reverse complement strand
TTTAAGTTTCGAAGCCGAAGCGGAAGAGATCAAAGGCGACGAAGTGATCAAAAAAATTCTCGCTAAGGTTGAAGTGCCTTGAGTTAAGAGGAATTAATGCTACCCGCAGAGATTCGAAAAAAAATTAAGCTCCTTGAAATCACCACACGGAAACTTGTGAACTCAGTTCTTGTTGGGCAATATCATTCTGCTTTTAAAGGCCAAGGGATGACTTTTGCCGAATTTCGCGAATATGTTCCAGGTGATGATGTACGTGCCATTTCTTGGCCGCTGACGGCTCGTACCGGCAAAACTTTTATTAAAAAATTTGATGAAGACCGTGAACTCACTTTGATTTTTGCTGTCGATATTAGTGGCTCCGTTGATTACGGCAGCCAAAAGTATTTTAAGGGCGAGATCATGACTCATTTGGCGGCGGTACTTGGTTTCAGCGCTCTTAAAAATAATGATCATGTTGGACTCTTATTATTTTCAGATCAAGTTGAGTACTTTGTTCCTCCCAAAAAAGGCCGGGCTCATATTCAAAGAATTTTGCGAGATCTCTACTTCGTAAAACCTAAAAGACGTGGTACTCAAATTTCGGTTGCGGCTGGCTATCTTCAAGGTATTTTAAAAAAGCGCGCGACGATTTTTATATTTAGCGATTTTATGGATCAAAACTTTTCGATGAGCATTCGAAATCTCGCTCGTAAGCACGATGTGATCGCTTGTGTGATTCAAGATCCGAGTGAAAAAGTATTACCAAATCTTGGAATGATTGAGATGCACGACCCTGAAACTGGCGAGGCCATGATTGTTGATACAGGTTCTTTGCGCTTTCGTGCTGAATACCAAAAGCAAATGCAAACTCAAGAAAAACAACGAACTGATGAGCTCAAGCGCTCAAAAGTAGATAGTGTGCAGGTAATGGTTGGCGAAAGTTTTGTGGATCCGCTTATTTCTTATTTTCGAAAAAGAAATACGAGGGCATGATGGCAGATATTCACTGGCAATGTCAGCTCAATCATTTGGGAGCCGAAAATGGACAGCTTGGTCCCGCGCTCACTGAAAAAGAACAACTGACCGTTGGGGATCAGTTCATACTAACTTGTCAGGGGCCGGAGGCGACTGGAATTGATCCGGCGGCTTCGACTCTTGAGCTGCCGAAAGAACAGCAATACTCATTGAAGCTTCTTAAAAACCTTGGGATGGATTCTCATAAGGCAAGCTTTGTTGCGACTTCATACGCGGTGAATCCGAACGGACATCAGTTTCCAAATTTATTTTTGTCAGATGGCAAAACACGTATCGCACTCGATGGAATTACTTTTAAAGTCAAAAGCGTCATCACAAAAGAGAACAATCCTAAGGGGCAGCCTTTTCCTCCATGGGGACCTTTCGGATTTGCATATCCGGTGTGGATTTGGATTGGGCTGATTGTTTTGGCTATTTTCATTTCGTCGTTTGGAATAGAAAAAATTCTCAACAGACGAAGCCGCAAAAAGTTTCTAAAGTTGCTTGCGAACAATCCTCCCGTATTATCGGCCTATCACCAATTTTCAAAAGAACTGCGACAACTCAGTCGCGATTCGTTGAGACCTCACGATTTCAATTCTGAAGTTTCTAAGAAATTTATTGATGAGCTGTCTAAAAGTTTTCGTTGGTACTTATCTCGTAAGCTTCAGTTTTCTTGCTTTGACGATTCGGCTTCTCACATTATGAAAATGATTCAAGCAAGAGAAGAAAACTTATTTAAGAGAATCAGCCATTCAATGACACTTGCTTTGGTCGAAGTTGAGCGTTGGCAAAAT
>JAYUEB010000305.1:0-1790 GCA_043739525.1 Bdellovibrionales bacterium | reverse complement strand
CAATATTCATTGTGGCTTGTCACTTTTTTTGTGGACTGGCGCCCTTATTGCAGTTTCATCCTAACAAGGTGGAAATCATTATGAGAAGTCATATTCTAGGAATTTTGTCCGTGTTCCCGTTATCGCTGTATTTTGGGTGTAGCAGATTGAATTATACTAAAACGGTTGAGCATGTAGATATCTCGCGATTTATGATTCCCTGGTACGTTTGGGCGGGGCGCACAACCTATTTTGAGGAAGGCGCTTATAATGCAGTTGAGAAATATACCTGGAATGAGAAAGAAACCCGCATAGATGTTGATTTTTCATATCGAAAAGATTCTTTCGATGGTGAATTAAAAAAAGTTCCGCAAAAGGCATGGATTGATGATGAAAAAACCAATGCCCACTGGAAAGTGCAACCTTTCTGGCCCCTCAAGTTTGACTATCTCATAGTTGCATTGGATCCCAATTACGAATGGACAGCAATTGGAGTTCCTAGCGGAAAATATTTGTGGATCATGGGAAGCAAGCCGCAAGTCTCTGATGAAAAACTTGCCGAAATAATTAAATTACTGGAAAAGAAAAACTATCCTACAGAAAACACCGAGCGTGTACCACAGAAGTGGCCATGAACGCTCTTAGAGGTATCGTTTTATTTTTGGCTCTTTGTCAAAGGCATCGTGTCTGCCGTCTTGGTAAGTGATGATTGCATCCCCGAGCTCTGCATCGGTCGCAGTATCGATCGCTGCAATGCTCACGACGATAAAGTCTGAGCCCTTGTGTTTTCCTCGCGCAAAAACTTTTACTCCACAAGTTTTACAAAAGTGATATTCAATTGGATGAGGACTGTCTTTAAAATGATAGCTCGATAATTCGGCTTCACCTTTTTTTAAGCGTACTTTACTTAAAGCGAGCATTGAAGATTTCCACATACGAGTTTTGCTACAGATGGAACAGTTACAACGGCTTGTCCCATTTAGGAGGTCAACATCAACTTCAAATTCGACCGCGCCGCAGTGGCAACTTGCTTTATATTTTTTTTCCATCTTCGAGCAACTTTCGTTGATTCTTATTGAGAGCAATTTGCGGGCCACGAGTCCGTAGCTAACTCTTAATCTCGCCTCTCTTTGAGAGTCAAAATGACCCAACGACATTTACAAAAACAAAGTTGGCAAAATGTCTATTTGGGTTCACATTTTTTTTTCGAGGTGAGCATGAACTTCGTTGAAATTGAAAAAACTGTCAAAGCACTTTATCAGAGTTACGAGAATAGAGATCGTGACATGGCCGAAAAATTAATCGCAGCAAATTTTTATTTCACAAGTCCCATGGATAATGGTTTGAATCGAAAAATGTATTTTGAAATTTGTTGGCCCAGTTCGCTCGCGATCGAAAAATTTGAGTTCGTCGAATTCGTCACGAAAGATAATAAAGTTTTTGTCATTTATAGTGCGGTCGCGAGTGGTAAATCATTTCGCAATTTTGAAATGCTCACCGTAAATGATGCAAAGATTTCAAAAGTTGAAGTTTATTTTGGTTGGAATTTGCCTGATCCCGTAAAATCGGGCCAACACTCTAATGAAGAATTTTAGAGTTTCAAATCGAGAGGAGAATGAATGTGTCCTAATAAGTTCATCAGATTTTTTCGATTGATTGGCTTTGATAAAAAGTGAGAAAATCCAGATTGAGTTGCACGTTCAATTTCTTCTTTCATTGCATGTGCTGTTAATGCAACGATAGGTCCTTTATAATTTTTTGCTCTTAGAGCTTCGACTGCGGTATGGCCATCCATGATGGGCATCTGAATA
>JAYUEB010000304.1:0-1795 GCA_043739525.1 Bdellovibrionales bacterium | reverse complement strand
TTATAAATCTTCGTGGCAAACAAGGTACTGATCCCGTAACCTTGCAGGAAAATCATAACGTCCCTGATAGATTTGTGCTCTTCCCATGATAAGCGAATTTGTAAAAGTTTTTTGTCAGCAATTCCTGGGACATCAAGAAGTTCTTCGATTTTCGCCTCAAATACTTCAAGAGTTCGTTCTTTAAAGTGACCGACAACTCTTCTTGCGATTGCTGGACCGATCCCCTTGATTAGCCCAGAACCCAAATACTTCTCTAGAGCTGCGGCTGAAGCTGGCTTTTTCTCAACAGCTCGAACCGCCTTAAATTGTTCGCCGTGTTTTGGATGTTGCGAGTAAGACCCATAAAACTCCATCGTCGCACCCGCAAACACTTTTACTTGGTGAATGAGAACGGCAACGAGTCTTGCGGGGTCCCGAAAGGGAGTAACCTTCATCACAGTCCAGCCGTTTTCAGGATTGTGAAATGTGATTCGCTCAACAATACCGGTCAGGCGTTCTAAATTTTCTTCGGTATGGTTGCTCGTGGTTTTCAACAATAATTCCCTTTGAGATGAGTTCAAACCCTGTTGAAATTAGATTCTTTTACTTCATCATACGGAGCAAGCTTTGAGCTAAATGTTACTCAAGTTAGAAGTTGGTAAATTCGGCGCATCGAGTTCATTCAAACTTGGGGCATGGGAGCTCAACGCTAAAGTGGCGGCGTTCCTGGAGGCAGAACTGTCTGTCGCTTCACGAGCTACAATAATTTCTTCATGTTGATCGATATTTCGACTCACGCCAGGATTCGCTTGTTGAGCCAAATTTAAAGCAGCTTGTTTCTCGAAATCATCTTTTGAAAATGCGCCTAATTTAGCAAGATAATCGGTGAGTGTGCCATTTCCATACCGAATGATCTCTCGAAGAATCGACAAGGGGGCACCAGGTGACTCCCTCTTTTCGGCGTTAAAGGCAATCATAGTTAAAGTTGCTAGTGTTATATCTTTTTTTGTTCCATTTTCAATCACCCTGACCTGATCGCCCGAGCGAACCATCTTTGCAATATCATCTAGGGTTAAATAGCAACTTTGATCAGTGTTGTAGAGTTTCCGATTTTGATAACGCTTAATAATTTTGATCTTGCGATTTACATTTGAAAAACCTACTTCAGGTTGCGACTCGATATGATTCAAAATATCTTCTCCCGATTAAATAAATTCAGTACAAACATTGAAAAGCCTAGAACCAGCAAAGCTTATTAAAATATGTGTTTTGACTAGTGTCATTCTACACATAACGAATAGCTCAACTCACATGCCAAGTCGATCTCGCAATGTTTTAAATGTTTCGACAGTCTGACCAGGCATCGGTCGAACTTCGGCATCTCGTTCAAATTGAGTCAAAAGATTATCCAAGGTCTCTCGGCCCTTCGGCGATTGAGTCGCTTCGAGTGGTGTTTTGTTTTCAAGAGCGGGTAGTTTTTCACTGAGCCAACTATTCCAGTGCTTCTCCATCATCTTTGAGAGTACCGCTTGAATTTGGGGATGATTATTCAAATCTTCATTTTCTTTGGACTGGTGAGATTTATTTTCACTGCCGCCACGGTTTTTCAAGTGCTGCTCAACTGGTTCGATAAGTTTTGATTTGAGTTTGTAAGCATTCGGCATCCGTTCATGAAGTTCGCCCTCAAAAATATCTGCCCTCTTCACTGAATTGACATCTACCAGGAGTTTTTTGCCTTCGATCCGAATATGACCCAGAACCGTATTTTCCCATTCTTTGTGTTTATCGTTGCCCTTTTTTAGCCAAGGAAACTCGA
>JAYUEB010000303.1:0-5511 GCA_043739525.1 Bdellovibrionales bacterium | reverse complement strand
CCGGAACTGTTTTTTTAATCATACTGGCACTTAAATTGACGGTTTGGTTTCAAATGAATTCAGGATCTAATGGACTGTCGCCTCGAATTCTCAGTATTATTTTTGTTTCTGCAGGATTTATCGAATTTTTTCATTACTACATTGATTCAGAGCTATTTAAGCTGAGTGACTCGATTACTCGAAAGCATATTAAACCTCTGGTTTTGGACTAATACGCCTCCGCAATTGGGTCTTTAATTTTAGAGATTTGATTTTCAGCGTTCATTAAAGTTTTCCTCTACTTTAGTCAGAGAAATTGTCTCATTTTGAGAGGAATTGACTCTGTATCTATTCATTTTGAGAGCAAACTGGTACCTTTAGACAGAGGAGACACCAGTATGTATTCATTCCTTTCTCGCTTGCGCAAGCCGTGGGTTGCGGCAGCCCTTTCAACAATCCTTTTAACGGGTATTGTATCAGGCGTCGTTTTTCAAAACTGTGCTCAACCGCGATATGGTTTTAATGACACCTCGGTGACGAGCCTTACCAATAGCGGCGGTCCTCCCGGGACAAATCCAAGCACACCAACCAATACAGTTTGTGATCCTGGTTCCACGAATCCTACCTTAAACAGTGGCTTAGTTGCAGATCTCTATTATATGACTCAAAATCAACAGCAAGATGCGACTACGGTGTTGAACTTCTTTAATCCTGCGATGGCAACGAAGAGCACGAAGCAAGTTTATTTCTCTCAGGTTAATACGCGCCCGCAGATTTTCAGTAAGGGATTTATAACCCAAAGTGGAGACTACGTGAAGGATGATCAGGGTAATAAGCTCACACAGTGGTTCGCGCTGATGTATTACAGCGAGATCAAAGTCACGCAATCAAGTGATGAAGGTACCTATGAGTTCGCGTCACTTTCAGATGACGGTGCGGTTTTTGAGGCCGAAGTAAATGGTAAGTGGATTACAGTTGTAAATAACGACGGAAATCATCCGCCGCAATTTGGATGTTCCACTCAAACTCTGACTTTCGTAAAAGACCAAGCGATTCCGATCCGAGTTTACTATTATCAAGGCCCAGCAAACCACATTGCAAATATGCTTCTCTGGAAGAAAATCAGTTCGGCTAGTTCTAAAGTTTCACTCGATGTTGCTTGTGGAAAATCGGGCACGACCTACTTTTTTAACCCAGATACAAGCACACCGCTTCAGCCTTACACAGATATTCTGAGTCGAGGTTGGAAAGTTGTTCCGCCAAGTGTGTTCTTTTTGCCAAGTACGACGACCAATCCTTGCGCAACTCATTAGTTAAAAGTTAGTTGATTATCTCAATTGAGCTCCTTAGGATAGGATGAGTAAAATCCTACGGAAGGGCTCTTTTGAAAACTCTTTTTAAAGCCTCGATTATTTTTTTAATTTGTGTTTCGGCTCATGCAAACGTCATAGGAACAGACGCGCAAAACTTTAACCCCACAAGTAACGGACTTGATTTTGTTACTGTTCAATCCGGCAGGACTCTCGATCCAGGGATCTTCAATTTTGGATTTTTTCTCAATTACGCAGTTAATACGTTGGCTTTTCTCGATAAGGCCGATCCTCAAGCCATTCAAAACCACGTGAGCTTCAACGACCGTCTTCTTTCATCCGATTTCAACTTTGGATTGGGACTCACTAAGTATCTCGATGTCGGGTTCAGTATGCCGTATCTTTTACGTCAGGATATTCAGAATAGTAGTCAAGTTGCTTACTTTGCCGCAACCGGAAACACCGAGCAGCGCCTAAATGTGAAATACAAATTTTATGAAATGGCAGATTGGGCGAATGCTTTTGTTCTGACAGTAAATCGAAATAATATCCAGAATGATCCCTTTACAGGAAGTGATCCAGGTCTCACTTACGGTCTTGAATACGCGACAAGTTGGAAATGGGCCGACTCATGGTGGGGAATCAATTTTGGTCATCGTTGGAGAAATAACGGCGCTAGCTTGGCATCAACTTTTGGAGTTGCACCACTTCCAAACCAATATACTTATTCTGCGGCTTGGAGTCGCTATCTTACGTCGGCAGATACGAAGTTGATCGCCGAGATATTTGGCAGCTCGCCTGATGGAAGCAATCACGATGTTAATCTTTCAAATCGGCAGCAATCGAATCTCGAGGCCCTTGTCGGGGTGAAACATAGCTACAATGAGAACATCGCTTTGCATTTAGGCGCAGGCACCCAATTGACCCAAGGCTTTGGAACTCCGGACTGGAGAGTCTACGCCGGTCTCAACTGGACAATCGGGCCATTGTGGAGAAAATCTGTTCTTGATGAAACAAAAAAACAGTTAGAAGCAACTCCAAAGCCAACAACACAGAGATTTATTCTCACCAACTTACGATTCAAGTTTGATTCGGATCAACTCGAAGAGAGCTCTCTCAAAGAAATCGAGCAGGTCATTCAAGTTATTAAAACGACTGAAAATGTTGAAAGCGTCTTGGTTGAAGGCCATACCGATTCAATGGGTAAAGCCGAATACAACTTGAAACTCAGCGAGAGACGAGCATTAGCTATTAAGAAGTTAATCGCTGCACAGGTGCCACTTGCGCTCGATAAGGTCGAAGATAAGGGTTATGGCGCGTCTCAACCCATAGCTGATAACTCGAACTACCAGGGCCGTGCTAAGAATCGCCGTGTCGTTGTTGTGATATATAGCCGTCGTGCGGGAGCAAAGACGACCGAGGGACTTATTGAAATTCGTTTGACTGAGTGAGTGAAAAGTCCAAGTGACATTGGACTTTCAATTTAAAACTTACTAATTTGGGCTTGTATGCAGAGCTCAGAAAAACTTCAAATTAGAACCGAAACGCGTGAGTTCTTGCCGTGGAACAAAGACAATCCATCGGCTCCTACTTGCAAAGAAGTTTACCGCGAAATTTTTAATATGCGCTTTAAAGGGGTCAAAATTGAGGGACCTCAAGAATATTTTTGTGGAGCAAGCGGGCTTTCGAAAGTAGCTTTAAGGCCGCAAATGATTGAGCCTGCTTGGGAGCTTAAGCTTAATAGAGAAAAACCCCAATTTAGTTTTGTAATTCCAACCTACGGACAAGCTGAGTTTTTGACGGCAGTATTGAAGGAAATTTCAAATCTTCAGAATCCGAAATCAAGTTTTGAAGTCATTGTCGTTGATGATGGCAGCCCCGATGATGTTCTATCTCGAGTGAAGAGCTACTTGTGTGATGAAGATCTTGGCTACAATCTCAAGTATTTTTATTGGCCGAAGCCTCAAAAGATTTTTCGTGCTGGTGAAGCTCGAAATTTAGGTGCCGAGAAAGCTTCGGGTGACACGCTCATATTTATTGATTCAGATATTCTGGTTCCTCCAAATTTTTTGTTTGAGGTCGAAATGAGTCTCAGCCGCGCCAACTTAGTACAATTTGTGCGCGAGCATATTCAACCTCGAAAATCGAATGTTCACACAACTTATAAGAGTGTGACTCCCGAAGATTGTTTTATTGAAGAAGAAAGTTATTGGAAGCCCTTTTTTAATTCTGAAAACTGGGAAGACCTCAATTTTTTTTGGAAGTATACATGCTCTTATGCGCTCGCGGTGCAAAAATCTGAATTTGAAAAGATTCGGGGATTCAATCCTTGTTTTACCACCTACGGATTTGAAGACACAGACTTTGGCTATAGGCTTTATAAAACGGGAAAACGTTTTGAGCTTAATAAGACCAAGCTTTTGCACCTTACGGGTGAGGCGAAAGAGAGTAAGTGGGTTGCGAATCTCAAAAGACAAGAGTGTCTTTCAAAGACTGCAAAGATTTTTTTTCTATCTCATTTAGATCCCGAAATTTACGAACACTTTCGATTTTATATGTCGGATTCAGGTGTCTGGAGATCGCGGCTTATCAATTTTTTTCGTCAAAAAATCAAGTTTTAAGCTGAACCAATACATTTGTCTTCTGAACTCTAAAAAAAGATTTTTAAAATTCAATATTCCTGGCCTCTTTAATTTGATATTGCGTCGGCCAAAATTGAAAGCAAGAAAATAAATTTTCTGAGCGAAAATCTCAGAAAAACTCTTTTCTTCATAGGTCCTATGTAAAATTTTGCGTTGGATGCTGGTCGTATCCAAAAACGAATACTGTCGGTGGGTTTTTCCCTGTAAATAAGCTTTTCTCAAAAAACTTTCAAAATCGAGATTGTGAAAATGCAAGATTGATAAACTTGAATCAAGTCGACATTCGACACCGCTCTTCATTAACCTGGAGAAGAATTCAGTCTCAGCGCCGCCAAACAAAATACTTTCATCAAACAAAAAATGAGCGAATATCTTTTTCTTAATTGAGATATGACCACCTAACAGATGGTAGTTGGTCCCGATGAGAGCTTCACCTTGCATGAGCCATCTTAGCTGAACTTGATGATAGGCGCGACTCAACCAGCCTGTTGGTTCAGCGAGCTCGTAGGTGCCGCCCAGACAAATGAGTTGTGGGTTCCTTAGGTGCTGAAAGCGATGTCTTTGAAAAAATTGAGGGTCTTCAATTACCTCATCATCATCTAGAAATAAAATGACCTCAGCCCGGGCCAGATTGAGTCCTATATTGCGAGCTGAATTAACTCCAACTTGTTCACTTTGAATAATTTTAAGTGGCAAAAGCTTTGAAAACTCATTTGTTAAAATTTGCTCGATTTTTTGATTGGCTGGATTCAAAATGACATAAATATTTTCAATCGAAATTTGATTAACCCGAAGAATTGAGGCGAGCAGCCTTCGCAGCCCCGAGAGATTTTCATATGAAGGGATGACGACGTCAATTTTCATGCTGTCTTAAAACGCGTTTTTCGTATTGAAATTTAAGAAACCAGTAGGTCTTACGAAGTGGCCACAATGGGTAGCTCAGAATAAGAAAATAAGTATGGCTTAAGAGGCTTCTAACAAGCCAATATGTTTTTGACGAAGATGTTATGATTAATGAGCGCGTGGACCAAAAAAAGCGAGTATAGCAACTTTTGACGAAATGAAAAGCTGAGTGAAAGAAATTTAAGTTTTCAATCTTCGGCATAAAGACAAAAGAAATTACGAAGCTCAAAAATTTTAAAGCTAATCTTGTCGGAAAACGAATGGATTTTACTCGAAATGAGGTGGTTGCGAATGCATAAGGTGTTCTTTCTACGGCCTCATCAAAGCTCAATCTTTGCTTTTTTGAATAATCTAAAAACTTTAGGGTCTTAAATTCGGCTTGGGTCAGCGCGAGTTCAGAGAGTAAGCCAAATGAGAATTGCGTGAGTGAAATGCTTAAAAATTGAAGATAGTGGTCGCAGAAGAATCGGATATCCCCTAAAGGGTCTCCTGTTTCCTCTACAAAAAAGCTGATTTCAAGTTGTTCGCCAAACTGCAGAAAGTCTTTCAGGCGATGTTCTTGGGAGTAGGCAAGGCGTTTTTGACAAATTATTTGGATATGAAAGCCAAGAGTGAGCGCCCTTAAGACAAGATGATGCTTTTCATTCAGTTCAAATCCTGGTCCACATTGTATCGAT
>JAYUEB010000302.1:0-1798 GCA_043739525.1 Bdellovibrionales bacterium | reverse complement strand
TTCGACTCCAACAAACATAACGGATTGTCCGTCGTCGCGAAGCTTATCGGCTGTGGACTGCGCTGTTGATACGTCAATATTTCCACTTTGCATGAGCTTAAGATTGCCGACGCTCACTTTTTGACCTGAGACTTTTCCTTCTGTGCCCATTCCAGTTATTGATCTGAACTCGTCTGCATTTTGAATTGAAATCTTTCTTTCTTCCGCACCTTTTACGATGGCTGCCGCAAGGGGATGCTCGCTTTGACGCTCAAGACCTGCGGTCAATTGTAAGAGTTTTTCTTCAGTCATTTGTCCAAATGGAACAACAGTGACAAGCTTAGGTCTACCTACTGTCATCGTACCCGTTTTATCGACGATAAGAATATCTACTTTCCTCAGCAACTCTATTGCTTCGGCATCCTTAAATAAAACACCCAATTTAGCAGCTCGGCCAGTTGCAACCATAATTGACATTGGTGTTGCGAGGCCCAAGGCACAGGGGCATGCAATGATAAGTACCGCAACTGCATTGACAATAGCGTACGCAAGCCTTGGCTCTGGCCCCCATATTCCCCAGGCAACGGCTGTAAAAATGGCCACGGCCACTACAGCTGGAACAAAGTAAGCAGAAATCTGGTCCGCAAGTTTTTGAATCGGAGCTCTTGATCTTTGGGCGTCAGCTACCATCTGAATAATTTGTGAAAGCAGAGTGTCTTTTCCAACCTTTTTCGCTTCAACTAATAGTGATCCGGTACCATTCATGGTCGCCGCTACAACTTTTGAGCCAGGAGTCTTCTCTGTAGGAATAGATTCGCCGGTCACCATCGATTCATCAACCGCGCTCGATCCCGATTCGACAATTCCATCAACAGGAATTTTCTCACCCGGTCGGACTCGGATTTTATCGCCAGCCAAAATGAGATCAATTTCGATTTCTTGTTCGGACCCATTGGGAGAAATCCTACGTGCGGTTTTCGGAGCTAGGTTCAATAGAGCTTTTATGGCCGCTCCCGTTTGTCTTCGTGCTTTCAGTTCTAAAACTTGACCCAGAAGCACCAAAGCAACAATCACCGCAGCGGGTTCAAAATAAAGACCAAGCTGACCGGTCATTGGATCTCTAAAAGAGCTGGGAAAAATATCAGGAAAGAAAACTACCACAAGACTAAACAGGTAGGCCACGCCCACTCCGAGACCTATAAGTGTAAACATATTCGGACTTTTATTTTTCAATGATTGCCAAAATCTTTGGTAAAATGGCCAACCCGCCCAAAGAACGACAGGTGATGCCAATAAAAGTTCGATATAATTGAATGATGCTTGGATAGTTGCTGAGTGAATGAGTTGTCGCCCTCCCATCGTAATAAATAAAAGCGGAATACTCAGACCAGTGGCAATCCAAAATCTTTTGAGCATGTAAAGATACTCTGATTGATCATGCTCACTGTCTGCCGTTATCGTTACCGGCTCAAGGGTCATTCCGCATATCGGGCAATGACCGGGACCCACCTGACGGATTTGCGGGTGCATAGGACAGGTGTATTCCACATTTTGAGAAGGCTTTGCGATCTGGTTTGGCTGTTTGGTTAAAAATGAGTTTGGACTGATGTCAAACTTCGTTTTGCATTTAAGGCTACAGAAGAAATAACTTTTACGCTCATATACTGATGAGCCGCCCTTGGCATTCTGCGGATTTACTTTCATACTGCAGACAGGATCAATTGCCATTTCGTCATTGCTAGTGTGCGAGTTCTTTTGGCTCTTCATTTCTTCAATCATTATTTACCTATTTCTTAGTTTCAAAACACCAATATACCCC
>JAYUEB010000301.1:0-5518 GCA_043739525.1 Bdellovibrionales bacterium | reverse complement strand
TCAAGAAAGACCGTGCTTTGCCAAACCTCTGCACGATAAAGAGGCGAAATTAAAAAGTAACTCCGCTCGAAAACAGCTGAAACTTGTCAGTAACACTGAGATCTACCTGATCGTAGATCACACCCGTCTTTGTGGCTCCAGGGAGAAAGCTACAAGCACCGTTAAAACTACCTGCCGCTCCTTTAACTGTGAGAACAGGGGTCGGCACACCGGCACTACGCACAAGACTTGCTGTTGTGATATCAGAGAATTTATAGAGGTAACATCCGTTGTAAAAGCCGTCATAGGGAGTCGAAGACACGGGAGTCGCAAGCAAGTAGAGGCTTCCGTTTGAACTCACAAGGCTTGCTCCCGAATAGCCCTGATTAAATCCAAGGTTCGCAGCATCAGCGTCGGTTAAAGCATCGCCTAAGTAACTCCAGCTCGCAGCAAGCCCTGCATTACATGGATTCGCACATTTCAAAATGACGATCCGATGTTGAGTCGGCGAAACTCCACAAAGCAAAGTCACATAAAGTCCTGAAGAGGCCGCCATCATTCCGGGCTCTGTAAACACAGCACAGCCGTTCAAGTGTGAGTCGACGGCAACATCCAGAGCAATTGCCGGTGCACCACCGAGAGGCGATTTTGAACCCCCTCCTGCAGTGTTATTGCTGACGTCATACAACGAGCCAGTAAATAATTTAATTTCTGTGGCTGAAGCCAACTGTTGGGGAGTTGCCGCCATCTTAAGGCCAATCCAACCATGTTCAAAACGCCTACCTTGATTGATGAGTAAATAATGGTGCCACATGAGTTTCCATCTTTGATTCGCGGGTGCTGCAGCATCAAAAACTAAACTCGAAACTTCGTTATGCCAAGTTCCTGCATTAAGAGGCGCCGCTAGCGCAATCGTTACATCGAGTGCTGGGTTGACAACACTTCCAAAGTCGGTCCACGTAGCACCTTGATCGGTTGACGATGCAAGGCCTGTCGTTACGACGTCCACATTTTGAGTTGGCCAAAGGACAGAAGCATTCACTGCAGAATAAGCCATCCATATTATATTTGTACTTGGATCTTGCGCGAGAGAAACATCAAAAATTCCGTGAGTAGCCGGGATACTTGTAAAGTGAAGTCGCGAAGGATAGCTCGTCGAAGTACTATTGCCAGAAGGGCTTGCAGGCTGGCCCGCAGGAGTTGACGAACTCGAGCTACAATTCTGAAATAAAAAAGCGCCAGTCAAAACTGAAAACACGACAACGAAGGCTCGAATAGCGGCAGATTTCATGGGTTCTCCCAATTGATATTCACATTTTATCATGTTTAGCAGAGAAGCCAAGTATTCTCGTTTTGAAACACTTAGCGAACGCAACTCGCATCGCTACTCACGCTCATGCCATTTGCATGGCAGAGCCTCTCGTAATTGAGATGCAGATTATACCAAGCCTCTATAGCAAGGAGCTCAGCATCTGAAAGTCTGCTTTGATCAATCAGCAAATCGTTCACTGACACTCGCCCTTGCTTAAACCGAGAGAAATTGTCGTCATAAAGTTTACGGCTAGTCGATAGATTTTTCTCTCTTCTAAGTGTTGTATCCACTGAATTCAGAAATTTCTTCTGGGCGGATTCAAACTGGGGCTTGAGTTCTCGAATCAAAAACTCTTTCTGAGCACTCGCCTGACTCGCAACGCCTTCGGCTTGTTTGTAATTGCTGTAGGAATTCAACTGATCCAGCAAAGGAATCGTGAGTGCGAGATAACCAATATAATAATTAGCCGAGGTGCTTGGTAGACCACTGGTCAAATCGGTTGTTCCGTAGGTAAAATTAAGATCGAGACTCGGAAGACGTTTACGAATTTGGGCTCTCGCATATTTATGAGTCGCTTCTTCGTACAACAGTGCCGAACGATAAAGCGGAACATTTTCGATCTTAAACTCTTGCGTAAAATTTGTTGTTTTAGTTTTGATCGTTTCGGTCCAAGGCCAGGTTTTTGAAAACCATGAAAAGCCGAGCTGCGCATTCAGTGCTGCTTCAGAATCTTTAAGCTCATTAAATGTATCCGCCTCGCGGGCTTTGGCATTCTCGTAATCGACTCGCACCTTCTCGACCTCTTGTAATGCAAGAAGACCTTTGTGATAACGTTCGTCGGCAATACGAACCAACTCTGCGCGATTACTTGTAATACCCTGGTAAACTTCATGGCTCGTAGCCAATCGAATTAAAGTAAAAAGAGCCAGGAGAGCATCTTCTTCTGAACCCAGTTTTTCAGAAAGTAGTTTCTCCTCTTGGCTTTTGACATTGAGATTCGTGCTTTTGTATTCCAAAGCGTCAGCACCAAATCTAAAAATATTCATTGAGGCTGATAAATTAGCGAGGTGTTCAGTGTATCGAGGGTCTCCGCCTTGTAAGTCTTTACCTACGATATTGAGTTGAGGTGTAAATTGGCCCAAAGGTTTTAGGTGTTGAGCTTTTGCAATTTCGACATTGAACTTTTGGGTCTCGGTTCTGAGGCTCAAATCAAGAATTTTTTGATAGGCCTGATTAAAGCTGAGCTCAGCGGCCTGAGCCATTGAAGTTACAAAAATCATCGAGAAAAATATTTTAATCATAACGGCAAATGAGTTTCTTGATGAATAAAAATTTTCTCTTTCGGCTTTTTAGCTGGAGGACCTTTGCGAGAAGCTTTCCATTCCAAATAGCTGACCTGTAATGCTGGCACAACATAAAGAGTCATCGCTAATGAAAACCCAAGTCCACCAACGACGGCAATTCCGAGTGGTTGCAAAATCTTTCCACCCTCACCGATTCCAAGAGCTAGCGGAAGCATTCCAAGAGCTGTTGTGAGTGAGGTCATCAAGATAGGCCTCAATCGACGCTTACCCACTTCGGGTGCTGCCTGCTTTGGCGAAACGCCTTTCTGGACTTCTTGATTTAAAAAATCAACGAGAATGATTGAGTTGGCGACGGATATCCCGTTTAAGAGAATCACGCCAAGTAAGGAATTCAAAGAAAGTGTTGAGTGGAAAACGAAAAGCGAAATTAAAACTCCGATAAAGCCAAGTGGAATCGCAACAAGCACGAGAAGCGAGTTGACGACGTCACCGAATTGAAAAACCATTGTGATAAAAATCAGTAATATCGAAAGTGTCGTCGCAATACCAAGTTGTTTTAAGGCGAGATTCATTTCTTTATGAGAATCCTCAATCAAAATTTGGGGGCGCTCACTCTCTTTGAAAGAGCTATGTGTTGTCCACCAATTTTGTAAAAGCTCAGTCGAGCGCTTAACACTTTCAGGAGATTTTTTCTCGTCGCCCTTCATTTGTTTGGCTGTCACAAAGTAAACTTGATGCCCGTCTTCACGAAAGAGTACTGGCGGAGCAAGCTCACGCTTAACATCAGCAATCGCCGTTAAAGGAACAATATGATCACCGACATTGATGGGTAGCGCACCGATCGCCTCGACAGAATCAAAATAGTTTTCTGGAAAGCGCATATAAATATTGTAATTGATACCGCCCATTTCCATATCCCAGACGCGCATTCCAGAAGTGGCGATTCTAAGCAAATCAGCGAGGCTCGATTTTGAAAACTTCAAAAAACTTGAAGACAACAATGCCATTTGATCAGGTCGGACTCGCGCAACAATATTTTCTCTTGCACTCGAAGAAGGTTCGTTGCTGACATTTGGCCAAATTTTCTTTTCTTGAAGTTCGTCGGTTATATCACGTGAAACGATTCGCATATTTTCGGCGTCATCTCCGCGAATTGAAACTTTCAAATCCGGAGGATTTGGAATCGGAAGTTCAGCTGGATTCCATGAGTTGACCCAGAACTGATTGAACGGCGTATTTGGAAAAGATTCTTCAAAGCGTTTCCAGAGATCATTGATCTCGGATTTATCTTTGAGCCTGGCCATGATGTAGGAGTTATTCACTCCGTTAATTTGGGTAAAAGTATATGAAATGTGACTACCTAATTTGTTGAGTAAATCACTCTCGACAACTTCTGTCTGTGACTCCATTTGCTTTGTCAGGGTATTTCCGCGTGTGGAGATGCCCAACATCAGCCAATCGGTATCTGGCTTACCTATGATTTCACGATCTAAGCGAGGTACAACGAAAACAACAAGTAAACCTAAGCATAAAACCAAACTCACATAGGTCATATTCCGAAATTTAGTAGCAGAGAGAAATTTTTGGAGCGACCATCCGTAAAAATTTTCAAGTTTTCGGAGATATTTATCAAGTAACGATGGTTGATCATGAAATACGCCCTTACTCATGAGCTGAAGGCGTATGGTTGGGACAAGCACGAGCGCAACAATGGCCGAGAATCCGTGAGAGAACACGACGGCCTTAGCAAGATCACCCAGCACTGCGTATGAAAGATCGCTGGTGAAAGCGAGCGGCAGAAACACCACGAGCGATGCAATAGTTGAGGCGATCACCGAAAACTTTACTTCACTTACGGCTTCGATAACGATGGCAAGGCGTTCTTCAAAAGAAATATCATTTTTGACAGTTTCAAAGTGTCTGAAAATATTTTCCATTACGACAACGGAGGCATCGACGTTCATGCCGGCTGAAAGAGCAAGTCCGCCCAACGAAATGAGATTGAGGTTCATGCCTGATATCTTCATCATGATAAATGCAAGAACCATCGAGAGCGGAATTTCAATGGCGGCGGTGACAACATTTTTGAGATTTCCGACGAATAGAAATAAGATGACGACAGCGAGAAAAGCTGCGACCGCAACTTCTTTGGTTACGTTACCAACAGCTGACCGGATAAATTCAGAAGGATCGACGAGAGCTTTATATTGTATATCCGGCGGAAATTGAGCTTTTTTGGATTCGATTAATCGCATGACTTCTTCAGCCATATTTTTGATATTGCCGCCCGCTTTTGGATCAGCCCACAAAATGACACTCGATGCACCACTGGTTTTGAAAATTTGGCTTGAATCGACAGGTAGAGCGAAATCAATGCGGGCCAGATCGCCGAGTAAGAGTCGCCGTCCGTCCTTTACGATGACGGAGATTTGCTTCATTTCATCAAGATTAGTAACTGATTGCGGAAACGCAACTCTCAAGCTACTAGCGCCAACTGTGACTGAGCCTGCACCAAAACCTTCGAGGCTCGAACGAATGGCATTTGCGAGATCAGTCGGCATAACTCCGCTTGCTGCAATGGCTTCGGGCCTGAGTTCAACGAGAACTTGGGTTTGTTGCGGATTATAGACCTCGATACTTTCGGCATCCGAAATTTTTGCGAAGTACGGTGATAAAATGGGATCAATGGCTTTATAAATTTCGGTGAGAGATCGCTTATTAGAAAAGAAGCTGACTGCCAGAAAGCCCTTGTTTTCGCCGCTTGTATAAAAATTGAGACGTTGCCGTGATGTATATGGCATCGCGCCGCTTGATGCATAGACGATATTGCGAGTCTCACGTAGTGCAAGGCGATCCGAACTGCCCCAGGTAAATTCAATTTTATAGCATACCTGATTCGCTTCGTAAGAGGCAGTCATGCGCT
>JAYUEB010000300.1:0-5529 GCA_043739525.1 Bdellovibrionales bacterium | reverse complement strand
TGATAGATACTGCCGGCACTCTTACGCAAGCAGTTGACAGCCTTAGGCGAAATGGTGCAAAAAGTGTCATTGCAGTGGCAACACATGCTCTTTTTTCGGGCCCGGCAATCAGTCGTTTGGCTGAGTGCGGGATTGATAAGGTTTTGGTAACCGATTCCATTCCTCTCAAAGAACATGCTCAAAGCACGGGTTTGATTGAGATTGTTTCAGTCGCACCTCTTGTTGCAGAAGCGATAAGACGCATTTACGGAAATGCTTCCGTCAGTTCGTTGTTTGATTAAAAGACTGATGAATTGAAAGACTGATGAACTGTTTGATAAAATAATTTTTTTGTAATTTTTAAGTATAGACGTAGTAAAGAGTAAAGGGAATATAGAGATGAAAACTGATAAAATTGAACTTGCCGTTTCTCCAAGAACTCCAGGCAAACACAACAACCGCACTTCTCGCAAAGCTGAAAAAATTCCAGCTGTTTTGTACGGACCAAAATCAAAACCTGTGAATCTTTTAATTGATCAAATTCTTTTGCAAAAATACGGCGGAACAAAATACGAATCGACTATTTTCTCTTTGAAATCAGAAGATAAAAATCTCGATAAAATTAACGTCTTGATGAGAGATATGCAAGTTCACCCAGTGAGCCGCAAACCCGTTCATCTTGATCTTTACGCTCTCGATATGACAGCAGTTGTTCGAGTCAGCATCCACATTGAATTTACTGGTAAACCAGTAGGTTTAACTTCGGGCGGACTCCTTCAAACAACTCTTCGCGAACTCGAGATCGAGTGTTTACCAAATGACATTCCAGAATTAGTAACTGCAGACGTATCTGGTCTTGATGTTGGCGATACTCTTCACGTTTACGATTTAAAATTACCAGCAAATGTAAAAGTGATTTCAGGCGCTCAGTTAGCTGTTGCTTCTGTATCGATCATTGCTGAAGAGGTCGTAGCTCCAGTTGCTGCTGCGGCTCCTGTTGAGGGCGCGGCTCCTGCTGCTGGCGCTCCAGCTGCTCCGGGCGCAGCTCCTGCTGCCGGCGCGGCTCCTGCTGCACCTGCTGCTGGCGGAGACAAAAAGAAGTAATATTTTTTGAGCGACTCTTTAAAGGAGTCGCTTGATCTGACTTAAATTTTTAGACCTAAATTTTAATTTTTAGGTCTAATCTTTAGGTTTATTCCCAAACACGAATTTGAGGAGCGAGCTCATGTGGCTTGTGGTAGGCCTTGGAAATCCAGGCTCAAAATATTTACTCACCAGACACAATGTTGGCTTCATGGCGCTTGATAATTTCTTATCAGGAATTGGCGATCCCGATGCAAAAGAACAATTCAAAGGCCTCACAGTAAAGTTCAAGATGGAAGATCAAGATATTGTCTTCGTGAAGCCCCAGACCTTTATGAATAACTCTGCCGAATCTGTTCAGCCTCTCATGGATTTTTATAAAATCGCTTTAGACCATTTGATAGTCGCACACGATGATATCGATCAGCCCTTTGGACACATCAAGATTCAAAAAAATCGCGGACATGGTGGACACAATGGAATTCGCGATATTAGTGAGAAGCTTGCAAGTGCTGATTATATTCGCCTTAAAATCGGCGTTGGGCGACCTCCAGATCCCCGAATGAATGTGGCCGATTACGTACTCGGAAAATTCAATCCCGATGAACATGGGCGCCTCACAGAACTTTTGAATTTAAGTAGCGATGCAATTGAAAGTATTATTTTTGATGGATATGAAAAAGCGGCCACCAAATTTAGCGGCCGTCATTTAGAGAATTTGAGCTAAAAACAAAAGGATTTGAAAATGGGACTTCAGTGCGGAATCGTAGGCCTTCCAAATGTCGGCAAAAGTACACTCTTTAATGCACTCACTTCTGCAAAGGCAGAGGCTGCAAATTATCCATTTTGCACAATCGATCCAAACGTCGGAGTTGTGACTGTACCCGATGAAAGACTTAGTAAAATTTCGGCACTGATTAAACCCAAAAGCTTGATCCCAACGACCATTGAATTTGTGGATATCGCAGGTCTTGTTGCAGGCGCAAGCAAAGGTGAAGGTCTCGGAAACCAATTCCTAGGACACATCCGCGCAACTGATGCCATCATTCACGTCGTTCGATGTTTTGACGATCCAAATATTGTGCACGTTTCAGGAAGCGTTGAGCCCCTAAGAGACATCGATGTCATCAACACCGAATTACTTCTAGCCGATCTCGACAGTGTTGAAAAACGTTTAACGAAGGTCGAAAAAACAGCCCGCTCGACGACAGACAAAAATTTGAAACGCGAGTACGAGACAGTTAAAAAAATCTACGATGCTCTCTCTGCCGGAAAACCGGCTCGCACCGTCGCACTAGATGAATTCGAATTACCAGTAGCTAAGGATTTTCACTTACTAACAATGAAGCCGGTGCTGTACGCCTGTAACGTAAATGAAACTGATTTCGCCGCTGGTGGAAACGACTGGGTCAAACAAGTCGGCGCCCGAGCTAAGTCTGAAAACAATATTCATCTCATCATATGCTCGGCTCTTGAAGCCGAAATTGCACTCCTACCCAAAGAAGAACAAGCCGAATTCTTGTCTTCAATGAACGCAAAAGAGCCTGGGCTCAATCGGCTTATCTGGGAGGCTTATCAATTGCTAGCTCTCCAAACATATTTCACAGCAGGCGAAAAAGAAGTAAGGGCCTGGACAATCAAGGCCGGAATGAAAGCTCCTCAAGCTGCGGGCGTGATCCACTCCGACTTTGAAAGAGGTTTTATCAGAGCTGAAACTTATAACTGCAAAGACCTCTTCGAACTTAAATCCGAAGCCGCAGTTAAAGAAGCTGGCCGCTATCGCTCAGAGGGAAAAGATTACGTTGTGCAAGATGGAGACGTTCTCTTTTTCAGATTTAACGTTTAGGTACCAGGCTCCTTTTTACGGACGCAGTTTGACAAAACTCGAAGTGCGTTCGATCATAAATTCCAATTCGGAGGATTTATGAAAAGTCTATTTATTCTATTTCTCATTTTAATCAGCTCATATAGTTTTGCCAGCACTCAAACTTATGATTTAAAAATTGATCTCTCAATCAATGGCAAACACATCGCCTCGCCAAGAATGATCGTCAAAGACGGCGTGACGTCATCGATGACCCAAGACTCCGACGGCAAGAGAACTTTTATCGACGTCATTGCAACTGAGCAAAAGTCAGCAATTCTTATGAAGTTTGTTGTAGGAACAATTTCAAAGATCGGTGAAAAGCAAATTCTTTCAACTCCACAAATTCTCACGGTCGCGAATGAAAAAGCAGAAGTGACTGTCGGAAATCAAAAAGAATCCAGCGAGATGAATCTCTCAGTTATCGCTAGGAAAAAAGAACTCTAACTTATTTTGTGCAAACCCACTGATGAATGAACCCAACGCTTAAGTCGTAAGTTGCAAACACAACTGTGCCAACTCTTGGTGGCCCACACAAGATTGTGAGGTTCAAACGACTTGTCGTTGGCGTCAGTGGAGTCTCCGCAGAAGCCGTATACATATTGCAAGTATTCGAACAGTCGACACCAAACTTTTGCCCTTCCGCATTTTTACCGCGAAGAGTGTCATTCGCAAAAGCTTCGATATCTTGGTTGTTCATTTCATGTTGAAAGTTTCGAGCAAATGGAGTTGCGCAAACTTGATCAGGCTTAGGTTGATTTGGAGAACTGGTTGTGTAGGTCGAAACTAAATTAACTTGTTTGCAAGCGCCGCAACGACTCGCATCTTTTTCGTATTTTACGCGAGTCGCAGCCGTCTGATTCACCATCTCTAAAATAATTTTCTTACTCGTCATCGCTTTGCCTACGTCGGTCTGAACATCTTTGATCAACTCAGATCCAGAAGCAGGACAATCGCTCGCCTGACCAACAGGGGGAGCCGCAGCCAATACGGCCTTTTTCATTACGGGAATCGCTTCTTTCTCAACACATTTTGGAGTGCAAGTTTCAGTGCCCGAATCGTTCGATGCCTGAGCTGATACCTGAATTGAGATGAAGCAAATTGCTAATATAAAAAACTTCATAATTACCTTTACTGCGAGTCTGAGGGCATTTGAGATCCAACAAAAAGCAATTAGCTTGCCAAACTCAGTTAGAAAGAAACGACCTTTGGTACCAAAATCGAGCGCGGATGGTCACTCTAAGGGGGCGATACTTATAAATAATTCAAGTGAGGGTACCGCCCGAGATTTATGTAGACGGTCTACCGGCAGCAGTCCCACTTCAGCAGTTTTTCAGTTTCAGTCTCAGTCCCCCGTCAGAATCCGTTGCCAGATCAGGTATCGGATATCAGGTATCAGCGTGCCCGCTGCAGATACCTGATACCCTGAAAAACTTGTGTTTAGTGAGTTAACTTATACAAATGAGCCCCCAACTCATCAGCCGGTGCTTTCAAATCCACAAGTGAATCTTCCAAATCAATAATGGCCTGAACCTCACGAAGACTTGCAAAAGCCATCACATAAAATCTCATGCGATCCTTTTTGGTAGCTCGGCCAGAACCTTCAGCCAAATTTAAAACGATACTGCTCGCAGCCCTCTCAAACTGATCTTTTAAAAATCTTGGTAACTTGTGCGCACGTGAATTTTTGTAGAGTTCAAGTGCCTTTTGGTAAGATCTGAAATTGTCGAGCATGGGGATTCTCCTTTTTTAAATTTTTAAATATTTTCTCGCCCTAAGTCTCACGACGGCGGGAAAATATTTAACAATTTAAAAAAGGAGAATCCCCATGCTGGACAATTTCAGATCTTACCAAAAGGCACTTGAACTCTACAAAAATTCACGTGGGCATCAGCTTCCAAGATTTCTAAAAGATCAGCTTGAGAGGGCTGCAAGTAGTATCGTTATAAATTTGGCTGAAGGCTCAGGCCGAGCTACCAAAAAGGACCGCATGAGATTTTATGTGATGGCTTTTGCAAGTCTTCGTGAGGTTCAAGCCATTATTGATTTGGAGGATTCACTTGTGGATTTAAAAGCATCGGCTGATGAGTTGGGTGGGCATTTGTACAAGCTGACTCACTAGACACAAGCTTTCAGGGTGTCGGGTATCTGCAGCGGATACCTGATATCTGATACCTGATCTGGCAACTGTTACCGACTGTAAACTGAGACTGAAACTGAAAGACTGCAGGACTGGGGACAACTGCCCGTAAACTCAAGACTGATTAAAAACCGGGGGGAACTTGCGTTCCCCCCGGGGCCCCAACCGCCATCAAAGGTCAGGTTGAAATCAAGATGCAATACAAGATGAAAAACGAGATGCAGTTACAAGTTGCGATCAAAAGCTGATGGCGGCCTTGGTACTTAATCCATAAGCAAACGAATTATTGAAACCCATCGATCCACCCTGCCAAGCTCCTCCCGGAAACAAAAGTCCGATTTCGGTCAGCCAGGTGAAACGTTCATAAGGTTTGTAATTCACTCTAAAGTCCGTCTCAAAACCAAGATCTTTTGCAGCGCCAGAAGCAGTTCCATTTCCCAAGAGAATTGGATCTGATTGTAGC
>JAYUEB010000299.1:0-5535 GCA_043739525.1 Bdellovibrionales bacterium | reverse complement strand
AGCGCTGTGCCCAATTTTCTTGCGGAGGGAGTGTATCGCTGAGCTTTCCGGTCGCATAGAAGTCGATAATCTTGAGTGCGGCCTCATTTGAGCAGCGTTCATAGGCTTCTTTTGTCGCAGCACCGACGTGGGGGCTTAAGACCACATTGTCAAATTTGAGGATGTTGGAGTTTCGCGAAAGTGGTTCGTTTTCGAAAACATCAAGTCCCAGGGCTCGTATTTTCTTTTGTTCCAGGGCCTTGCAGACATCGGCTTCCACGATAATGTTGCCGCGAGAGGTATTCACCACAATAATTTCGGGATCGACATAATCAATTTGGCTCGCTCCAAAAATACGATTGGTTTCTCGGGTTTTCGGAACATGAAAACTCAAGACATCGGACTGCTTTAGAATCTCTTCATAAGAAAGCCTTGTGACGTTCAAGCTATCGAAATGCTCTTTATCTTTGTACGGATCAAATGCCAAAACATTCATGCCAAATGCGCTGGCAATCCGCGCGACTCGAGAACCAATGCGACCGAGCCCAACAATTCCGTAAGATTTGCCATGAAGTTCCCATCCGGTGAGTGCTTCAGTTCGCCATTCACCGGACTTTACATTGCGATGAGTTTGCAAAATTTTTCGTGAACACGCGAGTACAAGTGCCCACGTGAGTTCTGCCGCTGATATTGCATTGGCATCAGGCGTGTACATGACTTTTACTTTGGTTTTTTCAATTTCTGCAAAGTCGATGTGATCAAAGCCACTTGTCGACGTTACGATGAGCTCAAGTTGAGGGGTCTTTTGTAGGAGTTCGGCATTGACTTGAGTTTTAGAGCGAATGAGTAAGACATGTGCATTGGCAAAATCACCAGTCTCTAAGACTTCAAAATTGTTTTGAATCTTAAGCGTTTGCAGAGCGTTCATTGAGAGTCGCTCAGTCACCAAAATATTTTTCTTTGAGATCATGCCAAACTTTCATGAATGACTTTAGTGGCGGCCTTCAATTTTTCAAACGAAATGAAGTCTGGCGTCTGTAGGTTGATCGCTTGGACAAGTCCTTCGATCGTCGCTATCATATCTTCGTTACTGATAAATCCCATGTGCCCGATGCGAATGACTTTTCCTTTGAGCGAATCTTGTCCGCCGATGACAGTCACTCCAAATTTTTCTTCCATATCTTTGCGAACTTTTAGTCCGTCGATATTTTTGGGAAGACAGATGACACTGAGAGAAGGTGAAGCAACTTCAGGATAAAGTTTAAGTCCCAGCTTTTCACAAGCGAGCTTGCAAGAATTTGCCAGTTTTTGAATTCGGTCTAAAAGCAAATCTAAGTCTTTAGCCATATACTCGGTCAGAATATAATCGAGCGCCCGAATGTGTGTGACTGACGAGCTGAAGAAGCTCTCGCCACTTTGATTGGCTTTGAATTCTTTGCGAATATCGAAATAAAAACGTGGCGATGTCGAAGTTTCAACAAGCTTCCAGGCCTTTTTTGAAAAACTAATGAAGCTGAGACCAGTTGGAAGCATAAAGGCCTTTTGACTTCCACCGATGACAACATCGAGGCTCCAGCAATCCATCTGGAGAGGCGTTGCTCCGAGAGCTGTGATTGCATCTACAATAAATATGGCTGGTGTTTTTGAGACGACGTCGCCGAGCTGTTCGATTGGATGTAAAACTCCAGTTGAAGTCTCACAGGCTTGACAGAAAACTGCTTTACAATCTGGATGTTCAGCCAATAATTTTTCAAGTCTTGCTGGGTCAGCTACTTTTCCCCACTCAACTAAATAAGGGATGACTTGGGCTTGATAAGTTTTTGCCATCTCCGCCCAGCGCTCACCAAATTTACCTGAAACAATGCAAATCACTTTGTCTTTTGGTGAGATCGTATTCACGAGGGCGGATTCCATCGCGCCACTTCCAGTACTGGTATGAATAAAAACATTTTGGGAAGTACAAAAAACGCGTTTCAAGTTTTCAAGAACCCGCGCGAATATTTCTTCAAACTCAGGAGTGCGATGATGAATTGAAGGCAATGCCAGAATCTTTAGCACCTCTGGGTGGATCGCAACAGGTCCAGGAGTCATCAGGCGAGGGACATGTGAATTTGCGGGCAGATGGAGTGACTTCACGCCTTCGATATTAAGCGAGAATTTGTGTAAATCAATCTTGAAATTGGGGAATCAAAAAGTTAGGCTCCAAAGCATGCACAGGCTAGTTTCTCAAATCACGTTTTTCGCTGGATCAGCACTTGTATTGACGCTAGCGTGCTCATGTTCGTATAAAATTGGTTTCAGCGACCGCGGCATTCCTGGCGGCTATGAAAATGTCGCTGTGCCTGTATTCAAAAATGCGACGATCGAGGCGGGTGCTGAAGTTTACTTTACGAATGCAATTATTTTGGAGCTTGAGCGTTCAAGGCTCGCACGTATTGTTTCAAAAGATCTGGCTCAAGTCACATTAGACGGTCAGGTAGCATCGATTACTTATGTTCCTGAAAATCCCTTGTTGGGAGCGAACTCTCTCTTTCCAGCCGGAGTTGTTCCGACCTTGGGTTATCGAATCTACTGTAGAGTGAATATGTACTTGAAGCGCAATTACGATCAAAAACTTTTATGGAAAAGCGAATTCAATGGCGAGCGCACTTACAACGCTCCCATTATCGGAACAGCAGGACTAAATTCAGCAGATGCGACCTACAATCACTCGGCTCACTATCAAAACATCGCGCAGCTTGCGAATGATATGATGGCCGAAGCTCACGATCGTTTGACGGAGAACTTCTAATGAAAGAAGTTTGGACCACCGGCGAATTTAATTTAAGTCTTAAAAATCAGAAGTTTTATCCGCTCTATTTTCTTTTTGGCGACGAGAGCTTTTTGCTAGATGAAGCCGTTGAGTCTCTGACTAAGACTCTTTTGCAGGATACTCTTAAAGACTTTAATTATACCAGCTTTTATGCTCATGAAGTTGAAGTGCAAAACTTGCGTGATGCGGTTGAAACTTTGCCGGTCATGGCTCCCCGAAGAGTCGTTGTTTTAAAAGAAGCCCACGAACTCAAAGACAAAGAGTGGGAAGAGCTTCTTCCTATTATCGAATCACCGGTTGATACGACCATTTGGATTTGTGTTGCTCAGAAGGCCGATAAACGAAAAAAATTCTTAAAGGCTTTCCTTGAACATGGTGTTGTGAGTGAATTTAAACGTCCGTTTGAGAATCAAATTCCCCAATGGATTACGGCAATCGCTCGAAAATATAATTTGAAAATCGACTCCGAAGCAAGTCAGGTTTTGCACCAATTAGTCGGCAATGATTTAGCTGAGATCAACAGCGAACTCAAAAAACTTTCTCAGTTTTTAGGAGATCGCAATCAAGTTCTCGTCGATGATGTTTTAGAGGCTGTCTCTCATGTTCGTATCAACTCGATCTTTGAATTAACCGATGCGATCGGAAGAAATGATCGCTCATACGCCCTTGTGTGCTTGGCAAATCTCATTGAAAACGGCGGAAACGAAGTAGCAATTCTATCTTTAATCTCAAGACATTTTCGGATTTTGAAATTAGTTGCTGAAGGGCTAAACGAGCAAATTTCTGGACAAAGACTTTCTCAGCGTGCAGGCGTTTCACCTTACTTTCTCAAACAATATATTGAGCAGGTAAAATTCTGGCAAAACGGAAAGCTTGAGTCTACCTTCCGAGCACTTCTCGACACCGACAGGGCCCTTAAGGCTTCGCCAGTGGCTTCCCATATCTGGCTTGAGAATTTTATAATACATGCGTGTGAAGTCTGAGAAAAAAAGGTACCTGGTACAATTTGGAGATGCGACGCGCTGAACGCGTATTCATGCGTTTTTGCTCTGGGCGCTGTTTCAGTAAGTTGTAGCTGGTATCTTTTTTCTCATCTTGAGACAACAGTTACATGAGACTTTTGCCGAGAAGATCTCATGCCGCAAAAGAGTTTTAAGAAAGTCATGCCGATTGAAATGAGCTTGAATCCGTCTTCGGATCCGAGCACAAATCGTCGTACTCCGCGCAGGAGCTACGAAAGATTAGTCGGAATATTAAGCCGTGGAAAGTATAGCGTTCATCGTGCTCTTCAAATTGGTGAAGGCGGAATGATGATTGAGCTTCCATCCGATTTAAAATCTGGAGAATTCATTTTGATTACTTTGATTTTTCCAAAGACACTTGAAACTTTGGTGGGACGGGCAGAAATTCTCTATCAAAAAGAAAAGAAATCAAATGCGGACGTGCAAACGGGAGTTAGATTTTTAAATTTAGCGACAATTAAAAGACGTGCGATCCGAGATTTCGTATCTACAAAGCCGGCCTTCGATAATATAGAAAATCGATCGGCCAGCTAAAATAAAATTATTTAGTGAGTGCGTGAACGCGAGTCGCGAGGCGACCGATTTTACGAGCAGCAGTTTTATAATGGATGACGCCTTTAGAAACAGCGCTGTCTGTTTTGCTTGTAAATTCTTGAAACAATTTACCAATTGCCGTTTTCTCGCCGGCTGCAATTGAATCGCGCAATTTTCTTTCAGCAGTGCGAACCGCTCCGAGAGTTGAACCGTTATGAGCGGTTTTTTTGATTGCTTGTCGGGCGCGTTTTTCTGCCGATTTATGTGTTGCCAATTGAAATACCTCCAAAAAATGTCGTGATCCGCCAAATGAATATACTATCTCGTTCGGGTAAGCAAGCCTCCAATTAGAGATGACCCTGTTTTTCAAGGCTTTTAACCTCTTTCCACAGCTCTTCGAGCTCAGCGGGGCTTGGTTTTGCAGAAACTTCAGGGCGGGTTTTGGCAAGGGCAAACATTTTAAAAAAGCGCTTTTCAAATCGTTTATTTGTGAGCCTGAGGGCTTGTTCGGCATCTAATTTGAGATGACGAGCGAGTTGGGCGCAACAGAACATGAGATCTCCCATCTCGCTTTCGACTTCGGCTTCGTTCTGAGGAGTTGGGCTTTTTTCTCGGTCCGAAAGAGCCTTTTTGAGTTCGAGAAGTTCTTCTTCCAGCTTTTCGATGACCTGCTTGGGGTTTTGCCAGTCAAAATTAACAGCAGTTGTTTTGACGCCAATTTTTTGTGCTGTCATGAGGGCAGGGAGATGGGCTGGAATATCGAAAGTTTCGGTTTTTTTAGAAGCCTTTTTTTCTTTTTCAAGGCGTTTGATTTCGGCCCAATTTCTCAAAACTTCTTCAGCATCTTTTGCCTTTTCAAGGGCGAACACATGTGGGTGACGCCTTACCATTTTTTCATTAATCGCGTAGATGACATCCTTAATTGTAAATTTCATTTTTGGATCCACACTTGCGCGGCCAATCTCACTGTGAAGGGCGACCTGTAAAAGCAAATCGCCGAGTTCTGAAATCATCTCCTCGCGATCGCTCAGTTCAATTGCTTCAGCAAGCTCGTGGGCCTCTTCAATCGCAAAAGTGGCGAGAGTCTTATGGGTTTGCTCTTTATCCCAAGGGCAGCCGTTTTCACTTCTTAGGGCCTTGACGACTTCAAGAAGAGCATCAAATTCAGTTAGGTTCGTTGGTGGTTGG
>JAYUEB010000298.1:0-5536 GCA_043739525.1 Bdellovibrionales bacterium | reverse complement strand
GGTCTAGTTTCAAATGAGGCTTATTAAAATTCATATCTCATAAGTAAGAGCAACAACTGGACCCGAATTTACTTGTCATCCTCTAAAGGGTCGGGGACGTCGAGAGGATCTTGGCCGACCGCTTCGAATGTGATGAGCGATGTGACGGGGGTGCCGGTGTCTACTGATTCGGGAAGATAGACTCGGTGGCTTTCGGTACTCACTGCGATGCTGTGAATTTTATCTGAGGTTTTGAAGTCTTCAAGTTTGTGAAAGTGGGTTGCATCTTCGACTTGGATAACCGTAATCGCACCGCTATCGCACGCAGCATAGATTCTTTTTAGACCTGGATCGTAGACAATCCCGTCTATGCCGGGGGCCGTGGTTATTTCTGCAATTATTTTGTGTTGTATCTCATCGAAAATGGCCACGGTATGGCTAATTTCACAGGCCAAAAAGACGAGATGAAGATTGGGATCAATGGCGATCCCATTGTTACCTTTACAGAGATCAACTGAAAACTCGGCTTCAACTTCATCTTTTTCAGGTTTAAAAACCGCAAGCGAGTTTTGATCCTTTAGGTTCATGTACATCTTTTTTCGAATCGGATCATATTGCGCGAGGCCTGTTTCATTCAGAAAATGGATCGTCGCAATCTTTCGATCTGTTCGCGCATCAATGACAATCAATCTCTTAGCCTTTTCATCTGAGACATAGAGTTTTTTTACAGCGTCTACGTAGATGATACCATTTGGTCTATTCTCAGCCGTAATCGTTTTTGTGACTTTCATGGTTTCGAGATCAATGACACTGATTGAGTTGTCTTTTGGGCTCGTCGTATAAATCTTATTATACCTCTCGACGTATTCGATGCCTCTGACTCCTTGCATTTTGGGAATCGTTCTCACCAGCTTTCCGGAAATAGAGTTCAGAACGTAAATTTGGTTTGCTTCCTGGTGAGCCAAAAAAATATAGTGATCTTTATAGTCGAGTTTAATGGATCCGAAATTTTTGCCGATAGGTCCGGGCAAATCCACCACTTGTTTTTTCTTAAGGGTGGCGGAATATGCAAAAGGTGAGGTAAGAGATAAAAAGAGAATCAATAAAGCTAGCAGTATTTTCACTTTACGTTCTCCCTTCGTATACGTAAAAAATAAACCATCGATATTGAATGCGCAAGTGTTCATCAGCCAGATGTATTGAGCCTCAAATAGGCTTTGAAGCGGGACAGTGATTAAATGTTGTTCGAATTATGTCGCTTTTTTACCTCAGCAAGTTACCTTATGGAAAATGCTTGCCTGCCAAGTGGAATAAGGTCAGTCTTATTCCAAACAGGCATCTCAATTTCAACGGTGAGAACGTACCTTGATCATTCAGTATGGATTTCGAGTTTTGATAACAATGATCTTTTTTGCTGGCGCCGCTCAGGCTGCCTCGAATACTCCACGAGTTCAATTTTATGAAATGAAAGGCGGATCTGCAGAGCCTTTGCAAATGAGCAGTGCTGCGAAATGGGAGTGGAGTGTGAATTCAGACTCCGCCAATGTTTTGAAGATGCTCGTCGTTGCTGAACTACCGAAGCAACTTATTGGATTGAAAGTACGTAGCCTTTCTCAGACCGCAAAGCTTGTGATCAAAGATAATAAAATCAAGATTTTAACCGGTGCTCAAAATACCAGGTTGCAATTTGCACAAGGTTCTGAAGTTCACGATATTGAGATGAGAATTGCGAATGAATCTTCAAATATTCAAGAGCAACATTGTAAAGAGTTACGCCTTCAGCTTAAAGCTCCAGATGCGGATGCGCCGTTTTTTATCGGAGCCTCTTGCATTCAAAATGCTGATAAAATTGCATTCCATCTGACCATACCTGAAGAGGCAAATGTCGATCAATCGAGTATGTTTGAAAGCAAGGGTAAGGGCGAGAGTTGGCGCATTTATGATTTAGGAAAAATTAATGCGACTTCGTCAGGAGAGGTCGGACGAATTACTTTACGATTTAAGAATAAGCCGTACCTGTTTATCTTCGTATCGACAAAAAAGAATGAGAAAGATGATGAGCTCTCAGAGCGTCGATTCACAGTGGGCTTAGGTTACGATTCCCTAGCGCTAACGGGAAGCGCAAGTGGTAAAGATAATAAATTTCTACTTATGCTAGGGGTAATTCCGTTCAATACGTGGCATAGCTTTGGAGCCGGAATTAACCTCGATGTGACGTTCAATGTTTCAAGCTCTGCGACCGCAATTAATTATATTCAGGCAGATCCATTTTTATTTTATCATTTGATCAAAGGCCGCTCTTTCATTTTTGATCCGAGACTTCATTTTGTGATTACGAACGAAACGCAAACAACAACCGGAGTCGGATTTCAAACGAATCAGGTAGGAGCGGGTGCTTTGGCCACTGTTATTTTTGGAAGTTGGCGCACAAATCTCGAATTCATGACTGAGAGTTTTGCGTCGCAAGTCATTAAATCTCATTCGCTCATAAACTTAAGTATAAGTCAAAATCCAGTACCACAAAAGGTTCGCTACGGGTGTGGGGTTGAGATGCAAACTCATAAGGTGCAGGATCCGACCGGGCCAACCTACCAATTCAGCCAAACAACTGGATATTTTCAGGTCTTATTTTAAGACACTTTATTCGTTACTCTTAAGTATCATTTTGCTTCAGTTTTGGCTTCGGTTTTCCGAAGAAACAAAATGCTTTGTAACAATTTGGTAAGGGTAACTCAGTAATGTCTCACTTCAAAACAATGTGTGCTGTTAGCTTTTCGATCCTTGTTGTGGCCGTGCTTATTGGTATCGGATTTCAGAATTGCTCAGGCAGTAATTTTGTTTCTCAGAGTTCGATGAGCAGTGGAAAAACTTACCCTCAGCCTTTTGCAAACAATAAAGTTATTTTGCAGGCCTCTAGCTTGTCTAAGACATTGCAGAATTCCGTTGGCGAATCTGCTTATCCTAAAGATCTTGCCATTAACCTTGTCGTTAATAATACGTGCGCAGCTTCGCATTGTTCGGGTGCCGATGCTTCAGCCTCGATTATTTGTAGCCTCTTTAATAAAGAGGGACGCAAAGAGCTGGCCAATTCTATGCAGCACTACTCGACGCATCTGCCTGACAATATGTCGAACAATGATATCAAAAATTGGATTGGCGCCAGCGCAATTGATCAAGCCTGCCTTGTTGGTTTGAGTGAGACGCGCTCCTATAAAATGGTTTCTTCAGATCCTTTTTATACTCAACAGCAGCCAATTTTGAATCAGATTAAACTTCAATCAAATGCAGCTCAAACAACTTTTGCCTATAATGGATCGGGAGTGAATGTTGCGATCATTGATACGGGAGTGGGAGATAACCCCGATCTGGAGGGAGTCGTTGTTTCTGAAGACTGGAGAGATTCAACCCACAAAAACGTCACGGGCTGCGGTACTTTCACTCTCTCGAGTCCTAACAATGGTCACGGAACATTTGTAGGTGGTATTATCGATGCCACTCAAGGTAACGGAGTCGGAATTTATGGTATGGCTCCAGCGGCAAATCTTTATTCTCTTGCAGCAGGTGATTGTAACGGTAGTTTTTTGTCGAGTGAAATTGCGAATGCAATTAATCGCGCAACGGCTCTCAACGTCGACATCATTAATATGTCTTTAGGTGGAAATATACCTGATGATCCCGGCGTCAGGTCTGCGGTCGTAACAGCGATCAATAGTGGACTCTTCATTGTTACTGCGGCAGGTAACTCTACTCAAAATATCGACACGACTTCATTTTATCCAGCAGGATATGCAGCAAATTATATTGGGTTTCTTGCGGTGGCTTCTGCCGATCAGTATGGTCAGCTCTCTTCATTCTCGAACTATGGACCCAATACGGTTTCAATTATTGCTCCAGGTGAAAACGTTTATTCTATTCTCTCTGCAAACATGGGATCAGGATATGGCCCTGGTAGTGGAACATCCTTTGCGGCCCCTATGGTGACCGCAGCAGCGGCACTTGCTATTTCATATTTTAAGGCGACGGGAACTCCTTACAATCAAGGCACGGTTCAAGACTTGTTGACGAATACGGGAGCCACCCTTCATCCGGATTTAAATAGGTATGTTAAAAATGGTGCCTTTCTCGACATCAACCAACTCGCGATAGCAGTGAAAGCGAATTTGTCGCCGTCAACTATTAGCTTTGTAAGTCAGACCGTGGATTTGTCGACCGGAAAACCGATTATCACCGAAACTGTTTCTTGGAATTTAGCCGGAGTTCATACTGGCGCCCGGCTCGGAATATTTGATTTGTCTTCGGGATGTAACTATTCGTCACCATGTTTGATCGAAGACTTTCCGATTTCTGGTCCTATAGGATCGACAACTATTACTTTGACAGCGGAGCAAGTCGAATCACTTGAGGCCTCAAAAAATGATCCAAACTTCAAGCTTCCGATCTCATTTGCAATTTACTATCCAATTAGCGGGAAAAATAATTATGGCTTAGATGCGCAAGCAACTTTGGATTTGAGAAGTATTGATTATAGCTCGAAACTTACAAACTCAAAATTAATTGGCCAAGTTTTAAATGTCAGAATGGATATGCAGAATTTTTACGTTCAGGGCTGGGCGTGCGTACAGGGTTCGAACAGTGCAATTAAGGTTGGGCTTCAAGATACAAGTTCAAATCCAATTGCTTCAAATTTTTCTTATATTTATGACTACATGTCTCCACACAGCGGTCCCCTAGATGGTGGCTTTTCAACGGCGTCTACGACCAGTGAACCAAAAGACAAAGCCTATTTTGTCAATCAGATTGAAACCGCTTTTATGGGGCAGACGCAATACTCTGCTGGCCTAGAGTCTGATCCATTATTGATCGCAAAATGCCAAACGCTCACGGCGTCACAGGGTTTTGAATTTATCGTACCACTTTCGCAGATTTCAAAAACAAATCTGAGTGAAAAAAGCTTTAAGGTCGTTGCAAATTTCAATGGAACAAATGTCGTTTTGGCTGATGCAACTTCGGTCAATCAATTTCAGTTTCCGGATGTCAATGTTCAAAAGGGTATACAGCAGTCGATCGCACTTGATCGAACAAATAATCAATATTCGATCTCGGGAAGTGTCTGTTCAAATTCTCCTTCGCCAATCGAAGTTGAAGTTAGCTATTCAATTGATAATTTCAATTATGTATTTACGGGTGGTTTTCCCGATAGCTCACAGTTTCCTGTTGTGGGGAGCGTGAATGCACCGGCTCTTGCTCATCTCGCGATTCAAACAATAAATGCCGTTGCAGGATCTGCGACCCTAGCAATCACCCCAAATACGCTTGTCCAGACTGATACTGATAGCTTTACTTTGGATTATTTATCTTACTCGAGTTTTCCACCCAACACGGCGGTGGGTGGTCCGCAGAACTTTGTAGCAGATCCGACTCTTCTTTCTCAATTTGTTTCGAATGTGAATGCACTTGGTCTCAAGCAAGTCGGGACTGGAGTGCCAGTGACCTTTTATCGTGATACAACGATGCACAAGGCGGGATCACAACTCTTGGCAAATTTTAATAGTTTTGT